>WBUJ01000096.1 GCA_008933795.1 Candidatus Contendibacter sp.
TTATGGAACGGCGCCGGGCGGACAAGCCGGCGGCAGGCCGGCGGGGTGTTGCCGTGGGTGGTGTTGCTCGTGCTGGGGGCGTTGGGCGGCGTGCTGCTGTACGGATACATGGCGCCGCAGGCCGTGCCGTCCTGGGCGCGTGGTTGGCTGCCGAGCCAGCCGGAGCACACCAAACCACTCTACCGCTGGCGCGACGATCAGGGACGGATGCAGGTGACGGATCAGCCGCCCAAGGGTCGGCCCTACGAGGAAGTCCGCTACCGCGCCGACGCCAACGTGATGCCGGGGGCGGCGCCGCGCCCATGAAAAAACCGCTCCAGGGGCTTGCCTGGGGCGGTCTGCTGGACTTCAAAAAATCAAAGCGGCTTACTACGGTGCGTCCTTCCTCGGCTGCTTGGCCTGGGTGGCGAGTTTGTTCAATTCCTCGACGCTCATCTTGTCGTCGTAAATCCCGGCGCCGACCTGAATGTCAGGCTTGAAGGAAACCTCGGCGCTGTGGACGAAGGAGATCTTGCGGGAAGCTTTGGCTTCGCCCGGTTTCGGCCACCAGTATTCGACCCAGCCGCCATCCTTGTTGGCGCCGGCCTTGCACATATCCTGGAACAGCAGGTGATCCTTGTCGTCTTTCATCTGCAGGATCGGCTTGCCAACCATGTCGGGCCGCAGCGGATGGGCGATCATTACGTTGTCCCGGCAGCTATAGACGAAAACGTAGCTGTCCTTCCACACCCAGCGGGCGTCCTTGTTGTTGTTGAAGTCAGAGAAGCCCGCCAGACCCTTGTCGTTCAGGTACTGGACGGCCTCGTGGACCTTGGTCATGACTTCGTCGGGGGTGGCGGCGTTGGAGTCGGCGGCCAGGGCGATGACCGGCGTGACGCCCAGAATCAGGGCCAGACTAGCGAAACCGAGTGTTGTTTTCCGCATCTTCAAATCCTCCAGAAATTTTGGTGGCGAATCCCAATTCGACCGTTCAGGACACCCAGGGCTTGCCGGCGGGCAGGATTTCCTTGCCGTAGATTTCGTTCAGGATGACGCGCGCCATCATGTACCAAGCGGCCAGCGCGCAGACCATCAATTCGTAGCCGGCCACCACGGTCAGGCCCGGATAGCCGAAATGCGCCAGATCGAGCAGGATGAAACCGATCAGCAGCGTGGTGAAGGTGAAGGCCATCGCGCCATGGATGCGCAGCGAGCCGATCCACAGGATCACGGTGAACAGGGTCCATGCCACCAGAAAATAGCCGACGTCCTCGGTGCCGGCCTTGAACAGATCGTATTTGTTGCCCAACAGCATCAGGGCCAGGGCAATCCAGAACGCGCCATAGGAGGTAAAGGCGCAATAACCGAAGTTGTTGCCGGTCTTCATTTCCTGCAGGCCGGCGATCAGTTGCGCCGTGCCGCCGAAAATCAGACCCAGCCAGACCACCGGGCCGATGCTGGGCATCCAGCCGACGTTGTGGAATTGCAAGACCATCGTGGTCAAGCCAAAGCCGGCTAGGCCAACGACCGCCGGATTGCCAAGTTTTTGTTCTGCCATACGTTTAACCTCTCCCAGTAGAATTGATCGGGCCGTGGCCGCGGGTTCCCGGACTCGGGAAAAGGGTGACGCCGCGAACAGCCTGCAACCACTATAGAAAAGATTTGCGGGATTGGAAGAACGAAACCCCGGTTCCAGCGCAAATATAGAATCAGCCGCTCGTTCGCGCCGCCCGCTTGCGTTCGTGTTCCAGCAACAGTTTCTTGCGCAGGCGGATGGATTTCGGGGTGACTTCAACCAGTTCGTCGGCGTCGATGAACTCCAGCGCCTGCTCCAGACTGAGGCGCACCGGCGGGGTCAGCAGAATGTTCTCGTCCGAGCCAGCGGCGCGGATGTTGGTCAGTTGCTTGGCCTTGAGCGGATTCACCACCAGGTCGTTGTCGCGGGAGTGGATGCCGACGATCATGCCTTCGTAAACCTCGTCGCCGGGCGCGACCATCATCCGACCGCGCTCCTGCAAGTTGAACAGGGCGTAGGCCAATACCTTACCGGTGGCGTTGGCGATCAGCACCCCGTTGCTCCGCGCGCCGATGGCGCCTTTCTTCATCGGCCCGTAGCGGTCGAATACGTGGTAGATCAGGCCGGTGCCGGAGGTAGTGGTCAGAAATTCGGTCTGGAAGCCGATCAGGCCGCGCGCCGGAATCAGATAATCCAGTCGCACCCGGCCCTTGCCGTCGGGCTGCATGTCCAGCAACTCGCCGCGCCGTTCGCCGAGCTTTTCCATGATCGCGCCCTGGTGCTGCTCCTCCACGTCCACCGTCAACTGCTCGTAGGGTTCGCACGGTTCGCCGTCGATCTCGCGCACGATCACTTCCGGGCGCGACACCGCCAGTTCGTAGCCTTCGCGGCGCATGTTCTCGATCAGAATGGACAGGTGCAGTTCGCCCCGGCCCGACACCTTGAATTTGTCCGGGTCGTCGCTGTCCTCGATCCGCAGCGCGACGTTGTGAATGAGTTCCCGGTACAGCCGCTCGCGCACTTGGCGGCTGGTGACGTATTTACCCTCGCGTCCGGCGAAGGGGGAGGTGTTGACCTGGAAGGTCATGCTCATGGTCGGCTCGTCCACCTTGAGCGGCGGCAGTGGCTCGACGGCGTTGGGATCGCACAGCACGTCGGAAATGCCCAGCTTGTCCACCCCGGTGAAAGCGATGATGTCGCCGGCGGCCGCCTCGGGGAACTCGATCCGCTCTAGGCCCTGAAAGCCGAGAATTTGCAGGATGCGGCCGGTGCGACGGTTGCCGTGATGGTCGAGGATAACCACCGGGGTGTTGGTCTTGATCTTGCCCCGGCGAATGCGGCCAATGCCGATGACGCCAACGTAGCTGTTGTAGTCCAGCGAACTGACCTGAAGCTGAAACGGCCCGATGGGATCGACCTCGGGCGGGCGGACGTGGCGGACGATGGTTTCGAACAGCGGCGTCATGTCGCCGGCGCGCACGCTCTCGTCCAGCCCGGCGTAGCCGTGCAACGCCGAGGCGTAGATCACCGGGAAATCCAGTTGCTCGTCGGACGCGCCCAGGCGGTCGAACAGGTCGAAGGTGCGGTCCAGCACCCAGTGCGGCCGGGCGCCGGGCCGATCCACCTTGTTGATCACCACGATGGGCTTAAAACCCATGGCGAAGGCTTTCTGGGTGACGAAGCGGGTTTGTGGCATCGGCCCGTCCACCGCGTCCACCAGCAGCAGCACCGAATCCACCATGGACAGCACCCGTTCGACCTCGCCGCCGAAATCGGCGTGGCCGGGCGTGTCCACGATGTTGATGCGGTAATCGCGCCAGCGCAGGGAGGTGTTCTTGGCCAGGATGGTGATGCCGCGTTCCTTCTCCAAGTCGTTGGAATCCATCAGCCGTTCCACCGGGGCGCCCCGGTGGCCGAGCGTGCCGGACTGCTGCAAGAGTTTGTCCACCAGCGTGGTCTTGCCGTGGTCCACGTGGGCGATAATGGCGATGTTGCGGAGTTGTTCGATCACAGTGCGTTCTATCGGGCTGAAGCAGGCAGGGCATTATAGCCGGGACTCGGGCCAACCCACCGGGTGTCGTCGGGTCCGGGGGAAATTTGGGCAGCGGAAACGACAAAGCCCCGCTTCGCGCGGGGCTTTGGCTCGATCACTTTGGTGGGGACGTTATTTTACCGCGAGTTGCTTGACCATCGTGGCTTGGGGACCCTTGGGTCCGGCCTTGACGTCGAACTCGACCTTCTGGTTTTCCGCCAGGGTTCGGAATCCCTTGCCCTCGATGACCGAGTAATGGACGAATACGTCGCTGCTGCCGTCCTCGGGGGCGATGAAACCGAAGCCCTTGGCTTCGTCAAACCACTTCACAGTACCAGTACGCATTAACGCAAAACCTCAAAGCAATATTTCCTTGTTGCCGACGCTTGGAGTGCCGGATTCCCGGATGGGAGATTCAGTATCCAAGGGGGGCCGACGCTGGGCGCTGGGAGGTTGGCAACCTCATGCCCGCGGCGGAAAGTACGCGAAAGCCCCGCGTTCCGCAAGTGGATTTTGCGATCGGCGTCCGGTTGAAGCTTAATATCGGAACGACGGTTCGCCGCCGTGTTTGCTGGAACGCCAATCCTTAAAGGTCAACGAACCGTTGGAAATCGTTGTGGAAAAACTGCTCGCTGTTTTGCACGCTCGCCTGTCCGAATGCCCGACCCGCGACCGCGCCGCGTTCGCCCGCCGCCTGCGGGTTTTGCGCCAGCGCGAACACAAGCCGGTGGATCGCGCTTTGGAGCAGTTGGCCGCCGAAGTGGACGCCGCCACCCTGCGATTGCAGGAGCGTCGCGCCGCGCTGCCGGTTCCCACCTTCGACGACAGCCTGCCGATCAACGCCCATCGCGCCGCTATTGCCGCCGCGATCCGCGATCATCAGGTCCTCGTCCTGTGCGGTGAGACCGGTTCCGGCAAGACGACCCAGTTACCGAAAATCTGCCTGTCGCTGGGGTTGGGCGCGGCGGGACTGATCGGTCACACTCAACCGCGCCGGATCGCCGCCCGCTCGGTGGCGACCCGGATCGCGGCGGAGTTGGGGACCACAGTCGGCGGCCAGGTCGGCTACAAGGTGCGCTTTTCCGACCGGACCGGGCCGGAGGCGCTGGTCAAGCTGATGACCGACGGCATCCTGCTGGCGGAAACCCAGAGCGACCGCCAGTTGGACCAGTACGAGGTCATCATTCTCGACGAGGCCCACGAGCGCAGTTTGAACATCGACTTCCTGCTGGGCTATCTCAAGCGGCTGCTGCCGCGCCGGCCCGATTTGAAGCTGATCATCACTTCAGCGACGATTGATCCCGAACGCTTTTCCCGTCATTTCGATCAAGCGCCGATCCTTGAAGTCTCGGGGCGGACCTATCCGGTGGCGATTCGCTACCGACCGTTGCTGGCGGCGGACGAGGACGAGCGCGACCGTGATTTGCAGCAGGCGATTTTGGACGCGGTGGACGAGGTGTGGAGGGAGGGGCCGGGCGACATTCTCATCTTTCTGTCCGGCGAGCGCGAGATTCGGGAGACGGCGGAAAGCCTGCGCAAGCATCATCCGCCCAATACCGAAGTGTTGCCGCTGTACGCCCGCTTGTCCGCCGCCGAGCAGAACCGGGTGTTTCAGCCGCGTGGTCGGCCCCGCATCGTGCTGGCCACTAACGTCGCCGAAACGTCGCTGACCGTGCCCGGCATCCGCTATGTGATCGATCCGGGAACGGCCCGCATCAGCCGCTACAGCCCGCGCAGCCGGATTCAGCGCCTGCCGGTGGAGAAAATTTCCCAGGCCAGCGCCAACCAGCGCGCCGGTCGCTGCGGGCGGGTGATGGCGGGCGTCTGCGTGCGGCTGTATGCGGAAGAAGATTTTCAGGCCCGCCCCGCGTTCACCGACCCGGAAATTCTGCGCACCCACTTGGCGGCGGTGATCCTGCAAATGAGCGCGCTGAATCTGGGCCGGCCGGAGGATTTTCCGTTCGTGGACCCGCCGGATTCGCGCCAGATCAGCGACGGCTTCCGGTTGCTGTTCGAGTTGCAGGCGGTGGACGAGCAGCGGCGGATCACCGACCTGGGCCGGCAAATGGCGAAATTGCCGGTCGATCCGCGCCTGGGACGGATGCTGCTGGCGGCGCAACGGGAAAGCTGTCCGCGCGAGGCGTTGATCGTCGTCGCCGCGCTGGCGATTCAGGACCCGCGCGAGCGGCCGTTGGAGCGACAGCAGGCGGCGGACGAGAAGCATCGCCGGTTTCGCGACGAGCACTCCGACTTTCTGGGGTTGCTCAAGTTGTGGGACTACTACCACGAGCAGGCGCGGCAACTTTCCAAGAACCAGTTGCGCAATCTCTGTCAGGCCGATTTTCTCTCCTTCGTGCGGATGCGCGAATGGCGCGACCTGCATCAGGAATTGTTGGGGCGGGTGACCGAGATGGGGATGCGGCTCAACAGCGAACCGGCGCCCTACGCTGGCCTGCACCGGGCGCTGTTGACCGGCTTGCTGGGCCATCTGGGCCTGAAGCAGGAGGAGAACGTCTATCTGGGCGCGCGGGGTCGGAATTTTTATCTGTTCCCTGGTTCTGGCCTGTTTAGGAAACGCCCGCGCTGGGTGGTGGCGGCGGAATTGGTCGAGACCAGTCGGCTGTACGCCCGTACCGTGGCGCGGATCGAACCGGAATGGGTCGAGGACCTGGCCGGGTCACTGCTCAAACGCAGTTATGCCGAGCCGCACTGGGAGAAGCGCGGCGCGCAAGTCACCGCTACCGAGCGGGTCACGCTGTACGGCCTGCCGATTATCGCCGGTCGCCGGGTCAATTACGGCCCGCTCGATCCGGCGCTGGCGCGCGGGATTTTCATCCGCCAGGCGCTGGTGGAGGGTGATTTTCATTGCAAGGCCCCATTTTTCGAGCACAACCGGCGACTGTTGGCCGAACTGGAGGAGTTGGAAGTCCGCGCCCGCCGCGACCTGACCGCCGACGAGGAGATGCTTTATCGTTTTTACGACGAGCGAATTCCCGAAGGCATTTACAGTGGCCCAGCTTTCGAGACCTGGCGCAAGCAAGCCGAACGGGAAAATCCACGCCTGCTGTTTCTCGACCGGGTCGCGTTGCTGGCGGAGGCGGGACCGGTCGCAGATGGCGAGCGGTTTCCCAACCATCTCGATCTGGACGGCTTGAAATTGCCGCTGACGTATCGGTTCGCGCCGGGCGCGGACGATGACGGCGTGACGTTGACTGTGCCGCTGGCGGCGGTCAACCAGGTCGATCCGAAGCGGCTGGACTGGCTGGTGCCGGGCTTGCGGGCGGAACGGATGGCGGCCTTGCTCAAGTCGCTGCCCAAGGCGCTGCGGCGGAATTTCGTGCCGGTGCCGAATTACGTGCGGGCGTTGCTGGAGGTGATCGAGCCGGACGGGCGGTCGCTGGTTGAAGCCATGACCGAGCACTTGCAGCGCGTGACTGGAGTGCGGACTCCCGAGGAGGCATGGAATCCCGATGCGGTTCCCGACTATCTGCGGATGCGCTTTCAAGTCGTGGATGCCGATGGGAAAGCATTGGCGGTCGGGCGCGACTGGGCAGCGATTCAGGCACGACTGCGCGGCGAGGCGCGAACCCGCTTCGCGGCGCTGCCGACTCCGGAGTTTGAGCGGGAACGGTTGCGCGACTGGGATTTCGGCGAATTGCCGGAAGAGGTGAGTTTCGTCCGCAACGGGATTCAGTTACGCGGTTATCCGGCGCTGGCGGCGGAACCGGACGGGACACTGGCGCTGCGGGTGTTGGACTCGCCGGCGCGAGCAGAGGCGGCGATGCGCGGCGGCTTGCGGCGATTGATCGGCTGGCGGCTGGGGCCGGCGTTCAAGCTGCTGGCGCGCGATCTACCCCAGTTCCAGCGGATGACCCTGCATTACCTCGGCCTGGGGACGCAGGAGCAACTGCGCGAGGATTTGCTGAACGCCATCCTCGACCGTGCTTTTCTGGCCGATGGGTCGTTGCCGCGCGACCGGGCGGCGTTCGATTCCCTGTTGGAAAGCGGTAGAACCCGGCTGGCGGCGGCGAGGGTGGAGGTTTGTGATACGGCCGCCGCGATTTTGGCTGCGTATCACGAAGTCCGCCGGATGCTAACTGACGAGCCGGTCTGGGCCGAAGCGATGGCCGACGTTCGCGAGCAACTGGCGCGGCTGGTTTATCCGGGCTTTCTCAGCGAGACGCCAGCGGAATGGTTACCGCATCTGCCGCGCTATCTGCGCGCCATCGCCTTGCGGCTGCAAAAACTCCGGCAGGCGCCGGACAAGGATCGCCAGCGGCGCGGCGACATCATCCGGTTATGGGAAGGGTGCCAGCGGCGACTGGAAGAGGATGCCCGGCGGGAACGCCACGACCCGGAGTTGATTCGTTTCCGCTGGCTGCTGGAGGAACTCCGGGTGTCGCAGTTTGCCCAGGAATTTAAGACCCTCTTGCCGGTGTCGGTGAAACGCTTGGAGGAGCACTGGGGGCGGATGAGGCGGGGGTGAGGTTTATCGCCAATCCGTGGTTTATTGCAAAAGGGGATTTGTTCGTGTCAAGTAAAATTTCCACTTTTCTTGCCCACGTCCGACAAAACAACAGCGGCCAATGGTTGCCGCATCTTCTCGAAGATCACCTGCGCGGTGTCGCGGCGCTTGCCGAGTCGTTCGCCGCCGCGTTCGACGCAGGCGACTGGGCGAAACTGGCCGGCCTGTGGCATGACCTCGGCAAGTACCGCCCCGCTTTTCAGCGTTACATTCGCGGCGCCTCCGGTTACGACGCTCACATCGAAACCGCGTCTGGCCGGGTCGATCATTCCACTGTGGGCGCGCTGCACGCGATGGAACGTATGAAAGGACTGGGCCGCATTCTGGCCTATCTCATCGCCGGGCATCACGCGGGGTTGCCAGACTGGCAAAGCGCCGAAACGCCAGCATCCAGTCTGGCCCATCGTCTGCGACAACCCAATCTGCTCGCCGAAGCGCTGGCGCAATCCCCACCCACCGACATTCTCAACGCACCGTTGCCAACTTCTAATCCCGGTCAGCGCGATTTGGCGCTGTGGATTCGGCTGCTGTTTTCCTGTCTGGTGGACGCCGATTTCCTCGACACCGAACAGTTCATGGCGCCGGAGAAAATCGGATGGCGCGGCCAATATCCCGCGCTGGCGGAACTGGAACCGCGTTTTGAGGCGTACATGGCGACCTTGGCGGCGCGAGCGGACGATACACCGGTCAATCGAATGCGCGCATTGGTGCTGGAACGTTGTCGGGATGCCGCGCAACAACCGCTGGGGCTGTTTTCACTCACCGTGCCCACCGGCGGCGGCAAAACGCTGGCCTCGCTGGCGTTCGCATTGCGCCACGCGCGGCGTCACGGCAAGCGCCGGATTTTTTACGTCATCCCCTACACCAGCATCATCGAGCAGACGGCGGACGTGTTTCGCGGCGTATTCGGCGATGACGCCGTGCTCGAACATCATAGCAATCTCGATTCGGAGCAGGAAACGCCGCGCAGCCGACTGGCGTGCGAGAACTGGGATGCGTCGTTGATCGTGACCACCAACGTCCAATTTTTCGAATCGTTGTTCGCCGCCCGTCCCAGTCGGGCCCGCAAGCTGCACAACATCATCAACAGCGTGGTGATCCTGGACGAGGCGCAATTACTTCCACCCGATTTTCTGACGCCGATTCTGGGCGCGATTCGGGAATTGAGCCGCCATTACAGCGTCAGCTTCGTGCTTTGCACCGCGACTCAGCCGGCGTTAGCGTCACAACGCGGTTTTGATTGGCGATTCGATGGATTGGACGATATGCGCGAGATCGTGGGCGACGCGGCGGCGGTACGGGAACTGCACAAGCAATTACGCCGCGTGGAGGTAACACTGCCTGAAGATTTGCACGCGCCGACATCGTGGGAGGCGCTCGCCGCCGAATTGGCCGCTCATCCCCGTGCGCTGTGCATCGTGGACCGGCGCGACGATGCCCGCCTCCTGCACGGCTTGTTGCCGGCGGGTACGGTGCATCTGTCCGGCCTGATGTGCGGCCAGCACCGGGCCGAGGCGATCGCGGCCATCAAACAACGGCTGGCTGCTGGCGAACCGCTTCGGGTAGTTAGCACGCAACTGGTGGAAGCGGGGGTGGATTTGGATTTTCCAGTGGTGTACCGGGCGCTGGCGGGTTTGGATTCCATCGCCCAGGCGGCGGGGCGTTGCAACCGTGAAGGACGCTTGGCCAATTTGGGACGGGTCGTGGTGTTCGTGCCGCCGACCGAGCCGCCCAAAGGCCATTTGCGCCAGGCGCGCGATGCGGGTCGGCAACTTTTGCTACGCCGCCCGCCCGACCCGCTTGCGCCCGAGCTGGTTAACGAATACTTCCAAAGTCTGTACTGGCGCAAGGGCGCGGAAAGGCTCGACTGCAAGGAAATCATGACGCTGCTAAAAAACAATAACCGGTTTGAATTCAGTTTCCGCACCGCCGCCGAGCGGTTTCAGTTGATTCCGGAAACGCAAACACCGGTGATCGTCCGTTATGGCGACAGCGAACGCCTGCTGGCGCGATTGGCGCGAGCTGGCGACGACCTGGACCGGAAGACGCTGCGCCAACTGCAACGCTACGTGGTGAATATCCCGCGCCGAATTCATCAGCGGCTACTAACGGATGGCGCTATCGAGGAGCGGCGGCCCGGCGTCTATGTTCAGGTTGCGCCACTTTACGACCCGGAGATCGGTTTGCGAATAGAGCAGACGGCTAACTATGGCCCAGATGATTTGATTGTATGAACAGGAGGTTGCAATGACCCTGGATAACGCGGTGTGCCTGCGGGTGTGGGGCGATTACGCCTGTTTCACCCGCCCGGAGATGAAAGTGGAGCGGGTTTCCTACGACGTGATGACGCCCTCCGCCGCCCGTGGCGTGCTGGAGGCGATTTTGTGGAAGCCGCAAATCGTCTGGCGGGTAACCCGGATCGACGTGCTGAAGCGGATTCGCTGGGCCTCGGTGCGGCGCAACGAGGTCGCCAGCGTGATTTCCATGGACAATGTTAAAACCGCGATGAATCGGGGCAAGGGCACGCTGGGACTATACGCGGATGAAGATCGGCAACAGCGCGCCGCGCTGCTGTTGCGCGAGGTGGATTATCTGATCCATGCCCGCTTCGAGTTGACCGAACAGGCCGATCCCGGCGACACGCTCGCCAAATACGCAGCCATGTTCCGCCGCCGCGCCGAGAAAGGCCAATGCTTCAACCAGCCTTACTTGGGTTGCCGGGAATTTTCGGCGGCATTCGCCTGGGTGGACCCCGCCGGGCCGTGGCCGGAATCGATTGCCGAAAGCCGCGATCTGGGCTGGATGCTGTACGACCTGGAATATCGTGGTTCCGAGCCGACGCCGTGTTTCTTCCGCGCCCAACTCGACAATGGGACGGTGCGGATTCCGGCCTGGAACAGCGAGGAGATCGTTCGATGATCCTGCAAGCCCTTTGCGATTATTACCGCCGGCAACAGGAGGAACTGCCGCCGCCGGGTTTCGAGCGCAAGGCGATTCCGTTCGTCATCGTGCTGGATCGGGACGGGCGCTTCGTGGACATCGAGGATACGCGCGACGGGAACGACAAACGCGACAAGGGGCGGCTGTTCGTCGTGCCGCAGGGAGTCAAACGTGCATCCGGGGTAGCGGCCAATCTTTTATGGGATAACTTGGGCTACGTGCTTGGCGTGGTCAGCGCGCCGCGCGCCGCCAAACTGAATGCCGCCGGTTTGGAGAGGGAACAGAAACGGACGCGGGAAACCCATGCTGCATTCGTCCAGCGCATCCACGATGCTTTCCCGGCACCCGTCGCCGACAAGGGAGTACGAGCGGTGTTGGCGTTTTTGGAGCGGGCTGATTTCAGCATGGTATTCACTCATCCGCTTTGGCCGGAACTCGACAAGTCCACCGATCCGCTCAGTTTCCGCTTGGACGGCGACCTGGAATTGATCTGTCAGCGGGAAGCGGTGCGGCAGGCGGTCGTGGCGGCGGAGCAAAATACAGGGACCGTTCGCGAGCGTTGTTTGGTCAGCGGTAATCAGGACGTCATCGCCCGCCTGCACCCGGCGATCAAGGGCGTGCGCGGTGCGCAGAGCAGTGGGGCTAATCTCTTCTCCTTCAATTTTGATGCTGCCTGTTCTCACGGTAAAGTTCCAAAGGATCGTGGTATGAACGCCCCCGTAGGTGAATATGCCGCGTTCGCCTACACCACCGCGCTCAACTATCTGCTGCGCGCCGATTCCCGCCAGAAATTGCTGGTCGGTGAGGATACTTTCGTGTTCTGGGCCGAAAAACCCGATCCCGCCGAGGAACTGTTTGCCACTTGGTTGCAACCCGATCCCGACGATCCAGCGCGGGGGGTGGAAGCGGTCAAGGCATTGTACGAGGCACCGAAAACAGGCGTGCGCCCCTTGGACGAGGACGAGACCCGCTTTTTCGTGCTGGGCCTCGCGCCGAATGTTGCCCGTCTAGCCGTGCGGCTGTGGAATGTGAGTACGGTGCGCGAACTGGCGACGAACATCCGCCGACATTTCGACGATCTCGCCATCGTCCGTTCACCCCGCGACCTGGAATACTTGCCGCTGTGGCGCTTGTTGGTGGCGACCGCCGCTCAGGGCAAAAGCGAAAACATCCCGCCGCTGCTGGCCGGTGAAGTGCTACGGGCGATTCTCGCTGGAACGCATTATCCGCAAATCTTGCTGGTCGCCGCCTTGCAACGCATTCGCGCAGAGCAGGGTGCGGTTAATTACGTCCGTGCGGCTTTGATCAAGGCCGTGCTGGTTCGCAACGCTCGATTTAGTCTAGCTAAACAGGAGGTTGACGTGTCGCTCGATCTGCAAAATCCCAACATTGGCTATCGCCTGGGCCGGCTGTTCGCCGTGCTGGAACGTGCCCAGGAACTGGCCAGCCCCGGCCTCAACGCCACCATCCGCGACCGGTTCTACGGTGCCGCCTCGGCCACGCCGGTTACCGCCTTTCCGTATCTGTTGAAGCTGAAAAATCACCATGTGAATAAACTGGCGACCGGACAGGTGATCTGGCTGGAAAACCTGATCGGCCAGATTTTGGAAGCAATCACCCACTTTCCGGCGCATCTGAACCTGGACGATCAGGGGCGGTTCGCTATCGGTTACTACCACCAGCGCCAAGATTTTTTCACGAAAAAACCCTCGGATAACCAATCTGCTAATCAGGGAGCGCCTGACCATGGCTGACTCGATCAAGAACCGTTACGACTTCGTGTTGCTGTTCGACGTGATCGACGGCAACCCCAACGGTGACCCGGACGCCGGCAACATGCCGCGCATGGACCCGCAAACCGGCCATGGGTTGGTCACCGATGTCTGCTTGAAGCGCAAGATACGTAACTATGTTGGTTTAACCCATGACCAAGCCGAGCGCGATCCTGGCCCGGGAGAAAAACGCTTTGAGATTTACGTCAAGGAGAAGGCGGTGTTGAACCGGCAGCACGAACGCGCTTATACCGCCTTGGGATTTGCGCTGTCCGGCGAAAGCGGCAAACGCAAGGGCAGTGGTGACGAGGTGGAAAAAGCGCGAGCGTGGATGTGGGGCAATTTCTACGATGTGCGCACCTTTGGCGCGGTGATGTCTACCGGCATCAATTGCGGCCAGGTACGTGGTCCGGTGCAAATGACCTTCGCCCGGAGCATGGACCCGATCACCCCGGCGGAACATTCCATTACCCGGATGGCGGTCGCCACCGAGAAGGAAGCTGAAGCCCAGCAAGGCGACAACCGCACGATGGGCCGCAAGTTCACGGTGCCTTATGGCCTGTACCGGGCGCACGGCTTTATCTCGGCGCATCTGGCGGCGCAGACCGGATTCTCGGATACAGACTTGGCACTGTTGTGGGAAGCATTGAGCAACATGTTCGAACATGACCATTCCGCCGCCCGTGGCCAGATGACCACGCGCGGCCTGTATGTATTCCAGCACGCCACGGCGTTGGGCAACGCACCCGCGCACCGCCTGTTCGAGCGGATTTCGGTCGCCTTGCGCGATCCCGGCGCTACGCCGCGCGCCTTCGATGATTACGCGGTCACGGTGGATGAGGCTGGATTGCCCGAAGGTATCTCCTTGCTGCGGTTGGTCGAGTAAAGCGCCATGCCCCCGCCGGACGACGAGATGGACGACGCGATTGCGATCTCGGCACTCCAGCACTACAGCTATTGCCCGCGTCAGTGCGCGTTGATCCACGCCGAGCAGGCGTGGGACGAGAACGTGTACACCTTGCGCGGACAGGCGGTACACGAGCAGGTGGATACGCCGGAAAGCCGGGCCGAAGGCGAGATGCGCGTCGAGCGCGCCTTGCCGCTGTACTCGCGGCGGTTGGGCTTGGTGGGCCGGGCGGATGTAGTGGAATTCCTGCCCGACGGCACGCCTTTTCCCGTCGAGTACAAGCACGGCCCGCGTCGCGCCCGGCAACACGACGATCTGCAAGTGGCGGCGCAGGCGATGTGTCTGGAGGAGATGCTCGGTCGCCCCGTGCCGCACGGCGCTGTTTTTCACCACAGTTCCCGACGACGGCGGGAAGTGGCGATTACCGCCCCATTACGCACCATGGTTGAGGAGATGATCCCCCAGATTCGGGCGATGCTGGCCAGTGGGCGCCTGCCGCCGCCGGTGGCGGACGAGCGCTGCAAGGAATGTTCGTTGCTGGACCTCTGCCAACCGGCGCTGATCGCGGGCGCCGCCCGCCTGCGTACTTTGCGGAAAACCCTTTACGACCCGGACGAGGACGAGGAAGAACCATGCGCCACCTCCTGAATACGCTCTATGTGATGACTCAGGGCGCCTATCTCCATCTGGAAGGAGAAACGCTGGTGGTGGAGATCGAGCGCCAGAAGCGGTTGCAGGTGCCGTTGCATCATTTGGGTAGTGTGGTGATCTTTGGCGACATCATGGTGAGTCCGGCGACGTTCCACCGTTGCGCCGACGACGGTCGGGGTGTGGTGCTGCTGGACCGGCGCGGCCAGTTCAAGGCGAGGCTGGAGGGTCCGTTGAGCGGCAATATTCTGTTGCGGCAGGCCCAACACCGAGCGGCGGCGGCTCAAGCGCTGGAATTTGCGCGGGCTTTCGTGGCGGGCAAGCTGCGGAATGCGCGACAAATCGTGCTGCGGGGAGCGCGAGACAGCAGAGACGATGCCGACCGCGAGGCGTTGCGACAAAGCGGGCGATTGCTGGCAGGTCATATCCGGCGCTTGCCCGGCGCGGCCACGTTGGACGAGGCACGGGGCGTGGAAGGCGACGGCGCGCGGGTTTATTTTGAGGCGATCCGCCATTTGATTCGCGCCGATGCGCGCGAGGTGTTTTCCTTCGAACGGCGTAGCCGCCGCCCGCCCTTGGATCGATTCAACGCGCTGATTTCTTTTCTCTATACCTTGTTGGTCCACGACTGCCGAACGGCTGTGGAGGGTGTGGGGCTGGACGCGCAGTTGGGTTTTCTCCACGCGGTTCGACCGGGACGCCCGGCCTTAGCGCTGGATCTGATGGAGGAATTTCGGCCGTTGGCCGATCGGCTGGCGTTGACGCTGATCAACCGTGGCCAATTGACCGAGAAAGATTTCGAGGCGCGGCCCGGCGGCGCGGTGTATTTATCCGAGACGGGTCGGAAAACGGTGGTGGCGGCGTATCAGCAGCGTAAGCAGGAAGAGGTGAACCATGCACTTTTACAACAACCCGTCCCCGTGGGTTTGCTACCCCACGTGCAGGCGCGGTTACTGGCCCGAGTGTTGCGGGGAGATGTGGAAGGCTACTTACCATTTTTGATTCGCTAACGCTGTCTTGCTGGTCGATGGTGGCGAATCATGACAAGGAAAGACACTAACATGATGATTTTGGTTAGTTATGATGTTCGCACTGAGGTTGCGGCGGGCCGGCGCAGGTTGCGCCGGGTTGCGCGGGTATGCCTCAACTATGGGCAACGGGTGCAGAAGTCAGTGTTCGAATGCCGGGTCAATCAAGCCCAGTATGAGGCGCTGGAACGGGCGCTGCTGGCCGAGATTGATCTCAACGAGGACAACTTGAGATTTTATCGCCTCACGGAACCGCTGGCGCAGCATGTCAAGGAGTTTGGAGTGTTCCGCGCGGTGGATTTTGAAAATGACTCTTTGGTTGTTTGAGCGGAGTTTTTGCGCGAACCCCAAGCGACGGCCTGAAGTAGGGGAGGTTCATGCAGATCCTAATTAATTGAAGAAAAAAGACTTTTTGTTTTTTTGTGTTGCGAATTCCAGGATGCGTTTCGACGACGGGTGGGGTTCCGAAAAGTGTTATCAATACTTGAAATTAATCAATAAGTTGCGATAATACCGATTCGCCCGCCGTAATTGGCGGGCGCGGATTGAAACCATGCCGTGCTGACCCGGTTGGATGACCTGCGTGGATTCGCCCGCCGTAATTGGCGGGCGCGGATTGAAACAGTTGACTATATGAGGTGACATCACCATGCCACGATTCGCCCGCCGTAATTGGCGGGCGCGGATTGAAACATACCCGCCATAAAATAATTTGGGCTTGCATAAGGATTCGCCCGCCGTAATTGGCGGGCGCGGATTGAAACATTCCCCTCGTAGCTCCAACTCCAAACTGGCCAGGATTCGCCCGCCGTAATTGGCGGGCGCGGATTGAAACATCAGGTCCGTAGCGCGCGCGGTTTCAATCCCGCGATTCGCCCGCCGTAATTGGCGGGCGCGGATTGAAACCACGATGTCGCGGAACGCAATCGCCAAAGCGCTGACGGGATTCGCCCGCCGTAATTGGCGGGCGCGGATTGAAACTTCTCGGAAATCGTTGCTTGCAGCGCGTCAATCCGGGGGATTCGCCCGCCGTAATTGGCGGGCGCGGATTGAAACGGGTTTATCGAGAGATTTTGCTATGAACCGATGGGGGGATTCGCCCGCCGTAATTGGCGGGCGCGGATTGAAACAGCACTCTGAATCGCTGCTGTCTGGACTGCGA
>WBUJ01000097.1 GCA_008933795.1 Candidatus Contendibacter sp.
GGGTGGGGGCGCTGCTGCTGGCGCTGCTAGGCGGATTCGCGGGCGCCGAGGATGGCGAGGTTTACACCTGGAAGGACGCCGCCGGCCGGGTGCATTACGGCAACCATCCCCCCGAGGATCAGGTCGCCGAACCGGTCCAGCTCAACGCCCGGCCGGTCACCGTGCAACCGACCCGGCACATCTACACTTGGACCGATGCCGAAGGCAAGATTCATTATGGGGCCCGACCGCCGCCCGATATCCCCGCCAAGGAACTCAAGGAAGAAGACAGTTCGCTGTCCACCATTCGTTCCACCCAGGTTCGCGAAGGCGAACGGCAACTGTTGCGCGAACAGGGCGAGCGAGACGCGCGGAGGTGACGCCATTTCCCGATGGATTTTCCATCGAGCAACGGTGCGGCAAGACTAGATCGACCTCACCGCCACGCATCCGGCCAGCGGCGTTGGAGTTCGCCCAACCAGAGCCGCCACAACCGTTGGCGCGTTGCGTCCGGCGCTCCTTGCAGCAGGGCGCGGTAGTATTGGTAGGAGGCGCGGGTTAGCGCCCGTTCGTCTTCCGGTAACTTCTCGATCGTGCGAAGGGTCATCATGGCAAGCTCCTCACCCGACGGTTCATCGGGTCTGCATCAAAATAAGCAATAATTGTGCCTTTTTCCCTGTCGCGGCGCGCGACAGCCACGGTTCAAGCGGATCGCCATCGCCATGAATCCCGATGATTACTGCCACGACCTGGCTGCCCGCCAGGGTTCGGATTTTCGTTACAGCCTGCTGGGGCTGCCGCTCGGTCAACGGCAAACCCTGACCGCGCTCCAAGCCTTTCAGCTCGAAACCGCCCACATCGTCGGCGAGTGCCACGATCCGGACGTGGCCCGAGCCAAGCTGGACTGGTGGCGAGCCGAGATCGGTCGGCTGTTCGCGGGCGAACCGCGACACCCGGTCACCCGCGCCCTGTGGCCGGGGCTGGGCCGGTTCAATTTGCCCGAGGAATACTTTCGGGAAATACTGGATGGGGTGGCGATGGATTTGGATTACGACGCCTACCCCGGTTTCACCGAACTGACCCTGTACGTTCACCGGCGCGGCAGCACCCCCGCCCTGCTGGCGGCGGAAATCCTGGGCTACCAGGATCGGCGAGCCACTCCCCGCTTCGCCCACGAGGCCGGCGCGCTGTTGCTGCTGTTCGAACTGCTTTGCGACGTGCGCCAACACGCCCAACACGGGCGGTTTTATCTGCCGGCGGACGAAATGCAACGGTTCGGCGTCGATCCCGGCGCGTTGCTGGCCGCGCAGACTACCGATCGAGTTCGACAATTGTTCGCCTTTCAGGCCGAGCGGATTCGCACCTATCACCGCCGGGCGCTAGAGCACCTGCCGGACGCCGACCGTTACGCGCAGTGTGGCCTGCTGATCCGTCTGGAACTGGCGCTGGCCCTGTTGGCGGAAATCGCCGAGGATGGCTATCGGTTGCTGGAACAGCGCACCCGCCTGACGCCGCTGCGCAAGCTGTGGCTCGCCTGGCGCTTGCGGCGTCGCGAAAAACACCGCCATCGCCGCCGAACAGAGACATAATCAGCTAAAATCGTGTCAATGTCAGTTAAAATCGTGTCTATCAATCCCGTGGAACCAAGGTATCGCCATGAAGGACTACCAGCCTGCCACCGATCTACTGAAAGACCGGATTATTCTGGTGACGGGGGCCGGCGACGGTATCGGTCGCGCCGTCGCGCGTCGGTTGGCCGCTTACGGCGCGACCGTGGTTTTGCTGGACCGCGCCATTCGCAAGCTGGAACAGGTCTATGACGAGATCGAACGGGCTGGCGGTCCCAAACCGGCCATCTACCCGATGAACCTGGAAGGGGCGACACCCAAGGATCATGCTGATCTGGCGCATGTGCTGGATACGGAATTTGGCCGGCTGGACGGGCTGCTGCACAACGCCGCCCTGTTCGAGGGGCTCACGCCGATCGCCAATTACGACATCGAGTCCTGGTACCGGATTCTGCAAGTCAACCTCAACGCCCCTTTCCTGCTGACCCAAGCGGTCTTGGGCCTGCTGAATCGTTCCGCCGACGCCTCGGTCGTGTTCACCGCCGACCGGGTCGGCGACGAAGGCTCGGCTTATTGGGGCGCCTACGCGGTGGCCAAGGGTGGCGCCCAGACCCTGATGAAGCTGCTGGCCAGCGAACTGGAAACCAACACGCCCATCCGGGTCAACAGCCTCGACCCAGGCCGGGTTCGCACCGAACTCAGCTTGCGGGCCTATCCAGGACGCGACCCGGCGGAATGGGCCAATCCCGAGGATATTCTGGCCGCCTATCTGTATCTGCTGGGACCGGACAGCAAGGGCGTCACCAGTCAGACCTTCCGCGCCCAGGGTTGAGTGGACGGCGGGAACCGGAGTCCTCGTCGGGCAGCCGAAAGATTTCGTCCCGCACCCCGGATTCTGGGGTTCGGAATCCGAGGTCCGACCAGACCTTACGCGTGGCGGCGCGGGCGGCGGAAGCCCAGCAGCCCCAGCAAGCCCGAGAACAGCAGCAGGCCCCAGACGGACAGCGTGGGAATCCCCATCGCATCCCCGGCTCCGCCCCCCGGCACGCCAGGACCACCCTGGTCCACGATGACGCCGTCGGGGGCGCCGGGGGTGTCGTCTCCCAGCCCACCGTCGGCGATGGTAAAGGTGGCGGTATCGCCGGTGATGGTAGCAGGCAATACATACCAGTGGGGGGTGGCATTGTCCGCGGTGGGGCCGTATTTCCAGTATTGCGTTCCGGCGGGCAACGGATTCGGATAGGTCAGGGTGAGGGTGACTGTGCCGTTCTGGCCACAGAAGGTGGCGGTGAAGCCGAACACGCCGTAGGGGAAGGTGATGCCGGGGGGCAGCGGCGTGGGAGCGGCGATGAAACTGGGCGTGCCCGTGGCGAAACCGATGCAGGTTCCCCCGGTGATGGCCGCCGTCACGGTACCGCCGCCGGCGTCGCCTTGCGCGGTTCTGGCAAGAACCTTATGAGGTGCGCCAGCGGAAGTGCTGGTATTGAAGTTGGTGTCGCCCGCATAGGTCGCTGTCAGCGTCTTGGCTCCGGGACTGGTGAAGATGAGATGGCAACTGGTGGCTGGGAGCGTACCGGTGCAACTGTCCGTGCCATCGCTGACGGTGACGTTGCCGGTGGGGGTGCCTGCCCCTGGCGCGACAACCGCGACGGTGTAGTTCACCGCCACCACCCCGCCGACCGCCGAGGGATCGGGATCATCGCTGGTGATGGTGGTAGTTGTGTTGGCCTTGTTGACGGTATGGTCCTCGATATCCGAGCTACCGTTGAAATTGGCATCACCGCCATAGGTCGCCGTCAGCGTCTTGGCTCCGGCGCTGGTGAAGGCGAGGTTACAGGTTCCCGCCGCCACCGTGCCCATGCAACTCACCGCGCCATCGCTCACCGTCACGTCGCCCGTGGGCGTGCCCACCCCCGCGACCGCCGTCACCGTGAAGTTCACCGTCACCGCTTCGCCGACCACCGAGGGATCGGGGCTGTCGCTGGTGATCGCGGTGATCGTATTGGCCGTAAAGTTCGCTATGACACTGGCATCGGCACTCATCGTCACGGCGCATCGGTTGCCGCTCGCGCTGGGGCAGTTGGTCCAGTCGCCGAAGGTGGAGCTGGCGTCGGGCGTGGCGGTCAGCACCACCCTCATCGCCTCGGCATAGCTACCCTGGCAATACGGGTCGCAGTCGATACCGGGCAGGTCGCTGGTCACCACGCCATTGCCACTGCCGGCCCTGGCCACAGAGAGCGAAGCATACTGTCCGCCGCGCACCAGCCGCACGGCGTAGCTGTCGCTCTTGCCGAGGGCGACGACGTCGCCAGAGAGGAAGTACACACTCCACGCGTGGTCGGGACCGAGAGCAGGGGATGCCGACCAAAAAATAAATTGTGGATGCGGTCCTGTTGGCGTATTGGGAAAAACCGTGGCGTTGATTGCCGGCTGCCAGTTGCGCTGTTCGACAATCGAGCGGAGTTCTTTCGAGTTGGGCAACCGCCAATCGCTGAAACCGGCAAAACCGTCGTTCGCCGGTCCCCGTTGCAGGGCCGCCAACCAAGTGTAGTAGTCAGCCATCCCACTGTTATCCACGCAGGTGCTGCCGTTCCAATCCCAGCCCTCGTGGCAACGTTTCCAGGTCAGGCCGGTTTTCTTGTGGTAGGCGGTGCCGTTGTTATCGTCCAGCACGAAATCGTCGGTCGGCGTAGTAGCCGGGACCGCCGTGTTCTCGCCCGCCCATGGAGCGGTGATGGGCCAGGCCAGCAGCGCTGGCAGCAACCCGAACACCAAACCGCGAAGGATACTAATCTTCATGGAGTGACTCCTGTGCAGTTAAAGGGGAGCAGTGCCGGCCAAGTGACGGGCTGGGAACTCCAAAGTTTGGATGAGGGTCACTGTCTGTCGCGTACCAACCGCACGAACTGATTGCCACTCTTCTGAGCGGGAAGGCTGAGGCTGGGGTCATTTCCTCCGAAGAAGACGCCCCACGCGAAGTTCGCATTGGAGGCATAAGGAGACGCCGACCAATACCACCAAATACTTGTTCGGGGGAAATAGATGGCATCGATAGCAGGACTGACGCCCGAGTAATCGGCGATGCCGTGCAGTTCCTCGACGGTGGGCATCCGCCAGCCGGCGTAGCCGCAGAGCTTGGGATTCAAGGCGTTGACGTCGGTCACAAATTTTTCGGTGTCGCAACGGGCGTTGTTGGCGCAGTCGTCGCTGCCCACGCCGGAATCCGTGTCGCAGACGCCGGCACTGCCGCCGTTGGCGCCACCGGTGTTGTTGCACCAAGTGTAGGTCCAATCCTTGTCGCGCAGGCCACCATCATCGGTCTTGACCTCCCAGATCAGCCCGGTGACGTTATCGCGCACGCAGTCCCACGTAGCCGCGCCGGGGTCCAACGGAGCGCCGGTGCTGTCCAACTTGGTAAAGTCGAATCCAGCAGAGCCGCCGCCGACTTTCGTTAAACCCGTTTGAGCATCGCGGCCCGCGTCGGCGTCCTGACTGGGAAAACTGGGTTGCGGGCAAAACGGATTGTTCTGGGTGGCATCAGCGCATTGGGTGATGCCGGTGTCATTCAGACCGGCGGCAGCGGCCAAGCCGGGCAACAGCAGCGCGGCCAGCAAACCGGCGCGGGTAATACGTCTGGGGGTCATCTCGTAATCTCTATGGGCTGGGCCAGCGGTCGGACGCCGTCGGGCGGGAGGCGACAAAGGAACCATGATCTTTGATGGTTTAAGTGTAACTTAGGAGGGGAGATAAAATCAATATTGCTACAAAATGACGAATGCAATGGAATACTGGAAAAATGCTAAGCGACTTAAACCGCTAAAATGCGCTTAGTTAGTGCCTGAACGGAAACCCTGAAACCCAGTAGGTTGGGCTGAGCTTGCGAAGCCCAACATCCTGATCCTGTTGGGCAACGCTTCGCTTATGCCCAACCTACATCTCTAAAGTCATAAAAACCAAATAGTTAGTTTCTGTACAGGCTCTGAATGATTACCTCACCCCTGCCCTTCTCCCGTTGGCGCGCGAGGGGTTTTCAAACAGCTTCTCACCCGGAGAACTCCGCCATGCGCTTTCCTTATGGCCTGAGCGATTTCGCCACCCTGATCACCGAACGCTACTTCTATCAGGATCGCACCGACCGGATTCCGCTGCTGGAAAACACTGGCCGGCAACTGCTCTTCATCCGCCCGCGCCGGTTCGGCAAGAGCCTGCTGCTGTCCATGCTGGAGCACTATTACGACGTGAACCGGGTCGATCAATTTGACGCTCTGTTCGGGCATCTGGCCATCGGGCAAAACCCCACCCCGCTGCACAACCAGTATTTCGTGATGAAATGGGATTTTTCCCTGGTGAAGGCCCAAGGCGACGTGAAGGACATCGAAGCGGCGCTGCATCAGCATCTCAATGATTGCATCCAGGATTTTGCGTTGCGCTATCAAGGCCGGCTCACTCATCCGATTGAAATTCATACGGATAACGCCTTGTCGTCCTGGCGCTCTGCCTTGATGGCGGTCTCGCAAACGCCCCACAAGCTCTATCTGCTGATTGACGAATACGATAATTTTGCCAATGAAGTCCTGATGACCGGGCGGAAACAGGAGTATTACGAAGCCCTGTTGTATGGCGAAGGGTTGCTGAAAACCGTGTTCAAGGCCGTCAAAGCGGCGGCGGGTGGGCAAGGCCTGGATCGGGCCTTTATCACCGGCGTCTCCCCCGTCGTCCTCAGCGACATCACCAGCGGCTACAACGTTGCCGAGAATATTTATCTCAAGGCCGCCTTCAACGATCTGTGCGGCTTCACCGAAGCCGAACTCGCCGCCGTGCTGGCGCGGATGGCTGACGAAGGCGGTTCCTGGGCGGCGGCGGCGCTGGACCTCATGCGCACCTTCTACAACGGTTATTGCTTTAGCGAAACCGGCGGGGAACGGCTCTACAACCCGACCCTCAGCCTGTATTTCCTCAAAGCCCTGTACACCGAGGGCCACTATCCCCGGCGGCTGCTCGATGAGAATCTGGCGATGGACCGCAGCAAACTGGTCTACATCTCCCAGTTGCCCCACGGCGAAGCCCTGCTGATTCAGGCCCTCAATGGCGACCAGGGGATCGTCATTCCCCAACTGGCCCGGCGCTTTGGCGTGCAGGACATGTTGACTGCCATCAAGGATCAGCCGTTCATGGCGTCGCTGTTGTACTACTTCGGCGTATTGACCCTGGCGGGCGAAGGCCCGTTAGGCAAGCTGCTCTTGAAAATTCCCAATCTGGTTGCCAAGCAACTCTATGTGGAACGCCTGCAAGACCTGTGGCTGCCCACCTACGAAGATCGGCAACTGCTCGAAAGCAACGCCGAGGCCGTGTATCTGCGCGGCGAGTTAACGCCGCTCTGTGATTTTATCGAACAGCGCTATTTCCCGGTGCTCTCCAACCGCGACTACCGCTGGACCAATGAACTGCTGGTCAAAATGGCGTTCCTGACCCTGCTGTTCAACGACCGCTTGTACATGATGGTCTCGGAAATCGAAGTGGATCATGGCTATGTGGATCTGGCCTTGATCGTGCGCCCGGACCTGCGGCGATTTGAGGCCCTCGATCTGCTGCTGGAATTCAAATACGTCAGCCTGAAGGACCTGAAGCTGACCGGGGAGCAACTCCGGGAGAAAACTCGTGACGAACTGGCCGCCCTGCCCCCGGTGCAGGCGCAATTGCAGGCGGCGGCCGACCAGGCGCAACAGTACGGCGCGGCCTTGCGGGACCGCTACGGTCTGACCGACCTGCGCGCCTTCGCCGTGGTCGCCCTGGGCCTGGAGCAGGTCGTCTGGCGCGCAGTATGATCTTGAACCCCCGGATCACCGCTCAACCCGTCCCGACTTCGGCGAACGGCGCGGCCGGTCAGGCCAGATCCGCCCCGACGCCGGGGGCCGACGCGGTTCCGGCTTGGATTCCGGCTGAGGCGCGCAACCCACGGCTCGCAGCAACTCCGCTATTTGCGCCTCGTCCAGTTCGTCCCAGTGGCCGGGATACAAACCCCGCCGCAAGGTCACCGGTCCAAAGCGTACCCGGGTCAGCCGGCTGACCGTGACGCCCTGCGACTCCCACAGCCGGCGCACCTCGCGGTGGCGACCCTCGCGCAGGATCACGTGATACCAGTGATTGACCCCCTCCCCACCTGCCTCCCGGATTTCGTCGAACCGCGCCACGCCATCCTCCAACGTCACTCCCTCCCGTAGCCGTTTCAGCATCTCCGGTGGAACCTCGCCCAACACCCGCACCGCGTATTCCCGTTCGATTTGGGACGAGGGATGCATCAGTCGGTTGGCCAGTTCGCCGTCGTTGGTCAGCAACAGCAGGCCCTGGGTATTCAGATCGAGTCGGCCCACCGCGATCCAGCGGCTGTCGCGCACCAGCGGCAAACGCTCGAAAATCGTGGGCCGGCCTTCGGGATCACGGCGGCTGCTCATCTCGCCGACCGGCTTGTAATAAGCCAGCACTCGCCGTCGTTGTCCGAACGGACGCACCTGGATCGGCTGGCCGTCGATCTGAATTTTCTCCGCGCCGTTGACTTGGCTGCCCAGTTGCACCACCGCGCCGTTCACCGTGATCCGCCCCTGGCGAATCCAGTCTTCAATCTGGCGGCGAGAGCCGAGACCCATGCGGGCCAGAAATTTCTGCAAGCGTTCAGCCATCGGGCGATTCCGTCGGAGTGGTGGAGTCTTCGTCCGGGACGACGACGCGGCGCTCCAGTTCGGCGCCGATGGCGTCCAGATCGCGCGGCGTCGCCAGCGGCGGCAACTCGCTTAGACTTTTGAGGTTGAAGTAATCCAGAAAGGCGCGGGTGGTGGCGTACAACGCCGGGCGACCCGGCACTTCGCGGTGGCCGATCACCTTGATCCAGCCGCGCTCCTGCAAGGTTTTCATGATGCTGGAACTGACGCTGACTCCGCGCACGGCCTCGATCTCGCCCCGGGTCACCGGCTGGCGGTAGGCGATCAGCGCCAGCGTTTCCAGCAGCGCGCGGGAGTAGCTGGCGGTTCGCTCTTCCCACAGCCGCGCCACCCAGGGTGCGAACGCCTGGGGCACTTGCAGGCGGAAACCGCTGGCGACCTCGACCAGTTCCACGCCGCGTCCGGCGTAGTCGGCGGCCAACTCAGCCAAGGCAGCATGCACCGCATCCCTTTCGGGCCGCTCCGCCTCCGGGAAGGCGGCCAGCAGCCGGTCCAGCGTCAGCGGTTCGCCGGCGGCCAGCAACAACGCTTCCAGGATGGCCTTCAATTCCGGCATGGCGGCGTCTCAGCCTCGCCGCCGGACGTGGATCGGCGCGAACGGCTCGGCCTGCGCCAGTTCTAGCAATGCTTCGCGCAGCAACTCCAACACCGCCAGAAAGGTGACCACCACGCCCATCCGCCCCTCCTCCGGTCGGAACAACGCGCTGAACGGGGTAAAGCGCAGCGCGTCCAGCCGTTCCAGCACCTGGCTCATCCGCTCGCGCACCGACAAGGTCTCGCGCCGGATGTGATGACGGCCAAACAGCTCGGCGCGGGCCAATACCTCCCGCAGGGCGGACAGCAAATCGGTCAAACCCACCGGCGGCGGTGCTCGGCGCGTTTCCCGCTGGGCCGGTTCGGCGCTGGCGGGGAAGCAATCGCGTTCCAGTCGGGGCAGCGCGTCCAGCGCCCGCGCCGCCTGCTGAAACCGCTCGTATTCCTGCAACCGCCGCACCAATTCGGCGCGCGGGTCTTCCTCTTCCGCCTCGATGGACACCGGGCGCGGCAGCAACAGCCGCGATTTGATCTCCGCCAGCCAAGCCGCCATCACCAGATACTCCGCCGCCAGCTCCAGCCGCATGTCCTGCATCAGCGCCAGATACTCCATATACTGCCGGGTAATCTCCGCGATGGGGATGTCGAGGATGTTCAGGTTCTGCCGCTGGATCAGGTACAGCAGCAAATCCAGTGGCCCCTCGAACGCCTCCAGGAAGACTTCCAGCGCGTCCGGCGGGATGTAGAGATCCTGCGGAATCCGGGTATAGGGTTCGCCGCCGACCTTGGCGAGCGGTGGCGTGTTGGCGGCGGGAGTATCCATCGTAGCCGCTCATTCGCTGCGTTGGGGAGATTTAACCCTGTCGCGATAATTTGCCAAATCCTCATCGGTCAGTTGTTCTGGCGGCACAAGCCGATAATGCTTTTCATCACTGATCGCAACATTGAAAGCATACCTAGCAATAATGCCGGGTGTCGCGTCTGGGATTTTAGTCTCGACCAACAGGCTATTTGGAATGATGCGAGGCATGGAAGCCAGTGAAAATTGGTAATTGGCCTGACCCATCGGACGAATGACCCATTCCAGCCCTGCTGGCGCTCGTTGACGAATCGATGCCGGAAGATTGGCGCGGTAACGGAAGCTATAGACCACATCCCCAAGATTTTTGGGTAGTTTTATTCCAAACTTTTCGGCGGTTTTTACCAGATCATCTCGTTTGAACGCCACTTCCTCGGCATCTTCCCGATAATTCTGATCAAAGATATCCTCGATAAGCTTAGTGTAGCGATTTTTTCTATTAGTCATGTCTTGCTTCCTGTTACCGATAAGCCATCATCCGACCCACTGGAGTACTACCACTTCCTCACGCATCTGTTTTTTGGTTGCCGTGGCAAATCGGGTGCGGAAAAGGTCAATACCTACTACTTTATAACCTAATGATTGAGCGATATCAGCCAGCAACTCTCCAGTTTTAATCACGACCTGCAAGTAGGAAGCCTGGTCTCCAACAACATAGCCCAGATAAGCGCCTGGCTTCAGGAATGGCCGCAATTCCGCCAAGTGACGCGCCATGCCGCCAAAATATAGCCTGGTTACCCGGCTATAGAGCTTTTCAAATCCTGACGTTTTATCAAGCTCAATACGCCGTTTTTCGATGGCGTCAGCGATAGATTGAATTTCCTGATGATGAACCACCCAGCTATCGTCAGAATCTCCTTTATAAACGTTCCGCGTATTTGAACGAAGTAACCCCTGTTTAAGGTTTCTTAACTCATTTTTATTATTAATAAATCCAAGAAGAACCGATTCAAGGCGGGTTGTACGCGTATAATCTTTTTCATTCGGGTAGGGGGGAGAAGTGAATACGGCATCTATGCTATCTGGTTTTAAAACACTGGATAGCTGCCTTGCATCGGCATGATGAATTTCGGCAACTGTCTGATGCACGGGGATTAAACGTAAATCATTGGCCATTGATATTATTTCCTTCATCCAGAGTTCGATTACAGGCGCATCATGTTTTTTTAATCGACAAACTCCAACTTCCGGGCCAAAATGCAGATTGCTGATTGAAAATACCAACGCCTTCGCAAAAGCCAACAATTCATGATTATGGTAACGTTGATCCTTGCGATAGCGTATCGCTTCGAGAAGGATTAGAGATTTATGCAATGGGATGGGACTTATGGAGTCCTTAAGTAAAAGCGAATACGCCTCTGTTGATAAAGTTCGAAGGATTCCCAGTTGTTCTTTTTGAATGATTTTTGCGGCATGGTCAGCAATTTGGCTGGCATGATTTATCAGTTCATCTTTGGCTATGCGCCAATCCATCTTAACCGCACTGGCAAAATGAGCCATTGGGTTGGCTTCGACTCCGATGCTATCAACACCTTGAATCCTGGACTCAACAAGAGTCGTTCCAGTGCCACAAAAAGGGTCCAGAATGATTTGCCCAGAATGTAAGCAAAACCGGTCAATATATTGTCTGACTAAATGCGGAGGAAAAGACAAAATAAATCGGTACCAATCATGGAATTGCTTATCATGAAAACCCAGTTTGTTAGCCGTGCTGTTTGTTTTAGAAACAGTACTTCTTGTATTTTCCGAAAAAAACGCTAACTGCACAGACCGCTCCTCCTTATTTTAGATACAAACCCAGCGCGCCATAGCCCCCTCTCCCGCAAGCGAGGGAGAAGTCGAGGGTGAGGGTTTTCCGGAAGCCGCACGGTGCGGCGATCGCGGCCAAGGTTGCTGCTATCGCCCCAGCGGCCGAATGCCGACCGCGCGCCGCAGTTCGTGCAGGAACGGGACGCTGTATTCGCGCGCCCGCGCCGCGCCCTGCTTCAGTACCTGCTCGATGTAAGCCGGCTTCGCCAGCAGTTCCTGGTAGCGCTGGCGCGGTTCGCTCAGCCGGGCGTTCAGGCATTCGAACAAGATCTGCTTCATCTCGCCCCAACCGATGCCCCGGGCGTAACGTTCGCGCATCGCCGCCGCATCCTCGACCGTGGCGAACGCCCGATAAATCTGGAACAGCGTGCAGGTCTCCGGGTCCTTGGGCGCTTCCGGCGGCAGCGAGTTGGTCTTGATCCGCATGATCAGCTTGCGCAGCGCCTTTTCCGGCTCGAACAGCGGAATGGCATTGCCGTAGCTCTTGCTCATCTTGCGTCCGTCCAGTCCGACTAGCACCGCCGTCTTTTCGTCCACCACCGCCTCGGGCAGCACAAAATGTTCGCCGTACAGGTAATTGAACCGCGCGGCGATATCGCGGGCCATCTCCAGATGCTGAACCTGATCCTTGCCGACCGGTATCTTGCTGGCCTTGAACATCAGAATGTCCGCCGCCATCAGGATCGGGTAGCAGAACAATCCCATGGTCACGCCCTTGTCGGGGTCCTTGTCGGGATCGGCCACATTCTCGGCCACCGCCGCCTTGTAGGCGTGGGCGCGGTTCATCAGGCCCTTGGCCGTCACGCAAGTCAGCATCCAGGTCAGTTCCAGGATTTCGGGAATGTCGGTCTGGGCGTAGAAGACGACATTCTCGATATCCAGCCCCAGCGCCAGCCAAGTGGCGGCGACTTCCAGCCGCGAACGGTGAACCAGGGCGGGGTCCTGGCATTTGACCAGGGCGTGATAATCGGCCAGGAAATAGAACGATTGCACGTCATGCCGGTGGCTGGCCTCGATGGCGGGCAGAATCGCGCCGACGTAGTTGCCCAAGTGCGGCGTGCCGGTGGTGGTGATGCCGGTGAGGGTGATTTCCATGGATGACAACGATCAACTCGAAGGGGGAATCAGAAAAAGAACAGGGTCAAAATAAAATGCCGGATGCCCGTAACGATGGGCATCAGGTTCAACACGCCGCTGACCAGCAGCAGCACCAGAATGATCAGGCCATACGGTTCCATCCGCGCCATGGCCTCGCCGTAACGGTCGGGCAGGACTCCCGCCAGCACCCGCGAGCCGTCCAGCGGCGGAATGGGCACCAGGTTGAGCACACCCAGCATGACGTTAACGTCCACGCCGGCTACGCCCATCGCCATCAGCGGCTCGCCCAACCACGGCAGCGTAGTCCGCGCCGCATAGCCGAGCAATGCCGCCAGCGCCCACCCCAGCGCCATCACCAGATTGGCGCCCGGTCCGGCCAGCGCCACCAGCGCCATGTCGCGCTTGGGCTGGCGCAGCCGGTGGTAGTTGACCGGCACCGGCTTGGCCCAGCCGAAGATGAAGCCGCCGAACACCGCCAATAGCGCCGGCACCAGAACGGTGCCGACCGGGTCCACATGCCGCAACGGGTTGAGGCTGAGCCGGCCCTGCGCCTTGGCGGTGGCATCGCCGCAACGCAACGCTACCCAGCCGTGCGCCACTTCGTGCAGGGTGATCGCCAGCAGCAGCGGCGGCGCCATGACGATGAGCAGTTGAATCGTGTTGAGTTCGATCATCGGGCGATTATACGCAGCCCACGACGGCACGGCCTAGAGAAACGGACTGGCGTCGCCCAAGCCCTCGCGGATCAATCGCGGCGCGTCGTCGGTCAAATCGAGAACGGTAGTCGGCTCGCGTTGGCCAGGACCACCGTCAACGATCAGATCCACATCGTGGCGCAAGCGTTCCTCGATCTCCCCGGGATCGTGCAGCGGCCAGTCGTCGCCAGGCAATATCAGCGTGCAACTCATGAGCGGCTCGCCCAGTTCCGCCAGCAAGGCGCGGGCGATGGTGTTGTCCGGCACCCGGATGCCGATGGTCTTGCGACGGGGATGTTGCAAGCGGCGTGGCACCTCGTGAGTTGCTTGCAGGATGAAGGTGAAGGGTCCCGGCGTAGCCGCCTTGAGCAGCCGGAAACGCTGGTTGTCCACCTTGGCGTAAGTGGCGATCTCGGACAGATCGCGGCACACCAGAGTGAAATTGTGATGGCGGTCGGTCTGGCGGATATGGCGGATGCGTTCCGCCGCCGCCTTGTCACCCAACTGGCAACCCAGCGCGTAGCTGGAATCGGTGGGATAGACGATCGCGGCGCCCGCGCGCAGCCGCTCCACCGCTTGCCCGATCAGGCGCGGCTGTGGATTGGCGGGATGAATTTGTAAAACGCGGCTCATGGCCTTATATTCTCGACGTTACGGACACGGTCGGGCCGGCAACTTGCCAGTCCGGCGCGGTCCGGTCAAGACGGCAATCGTGGGGCCGTCTTTCTTTTTTACGCCCGCTCCGTTCTTCCGACCCATCATGGAACCTCCGCCGCCGGCATGAAACTGTTGTTCGACTTCCTGCCCATCCTGCTGTTTTTCATCGCCTATAAGCTGGCGGATATCTACGTCGCCACCGGGGTGCTGATCGTCGTGACCCTGGCCCAGGTCGGCTGGATCTGGCTGCGCCAGCGGCGGGTGGAAAAAATCCCGCTGTTCACCGCCGCGCTGGTGCTGGTCCTGGGCGGCGCGACCCTGCTGCTGCACGATCCGGTCTTCGTCAAATGGAAACCGACCGTGGTGAACTGGCTGTTCGCCGCCGTGTTCCTGGGCAGCCGGTTCATCGGCCAGAAGACCCTGCTGGAGCGGATGATGGGCGAACAATTGGAACTTCCCGCGCCGGTCTGGGTCAAGCTGACACTCGCCTGGGCCATCTTCTTCCTCATCATGGGCGCGGCCAATCTTTATGTCGCGTTCACGTTCAGCGAGAACGCCTGGGTCAATTTCAAGCTGTTCGGCCTGCTGGGTCTGACCCTGATTTTCGTACTGGCGCAGGCTTTGTACATGAGTCGCCACCTCAAGACCGACGACGCCGACCCCTCCAAGGAGTCCTGATCATGCTCTACGCCATCATTGGCCGCGACGCGCCGAATAGCCTGGAACGGCGGCTGGCCGTTCGCCCCGCCCATCTGGAACGAGCGAACACGCTGTTGAACGAAGGCCGGCTGATCCTGGCCGGACCGCTGCCGGCCATCGACAGTCCCGATCCAGGCCCCGCCGGTTTCCTGGGCAGCCTGCTGGTCGCCGAGTTCGCCACGCTGGATGAGGCTCGCGCCTGGGCCGAGGCCGACCCCTATGTCGCCGCCGGCGTGTGGGCGACGGTCGAGACCTATCCATTCCGCCAAGTGTTGCCGGCATGAGCGACCGGGTGGCTCTGATCGAGCAACGGCTGCGCGCCGCACTCGAACCCGAGCGCCTGGCCATCATGGACGACAGCGCCGCCCACGCCGGTCATGCCGGCGCACGAGAGGGCGGCCATTTCACCGTCCAGATCGTCTCCGCCGCTTTCTCCGGTAAAACCCCGATTCAGCGTCATCGCCTCGTCCACGCGGCGGTAGCGGACCTGATGCACCGGGAAATCCATGCTTTAAGCATTCGGGCATGGCCCCCGGAGGAAGCACCCACGTCAACCCCGTAACCCAACCCACCTTTCTGGAATCCTCGATCATGCGCAAAACCCGCAAACTGACTCTTCCGCTCCTGGCGCTGTCCTCGACCCTGCTGCTATCCGGCATGGCGCTGGCGGCCGACGACAAGAAAGCCGAACCCGCGCCCGCCGCCGCCAAGGCTCCAGCCACCGCGCCACCGGCGGCATTCACCGTTCCCGACCCGGTCGCGGTGGTCAACGGCAAGCCGATTTCCAAGGCGGCGTTCGATCAATACGCCCAGCAACTGCGCGGCAAGGCCAAGGTGGACTCGGCGGAAGCCAGCAAGTCGCTGGTGGATCAACTGGTCATGGAAGAACTGCTGGTGCAGGAAGCCGGCAAGCAGAAGCTGGCCGACGATCCGCAGATCAAGCAGCAGATGGAAATGGTCCAGCGCAACCTGCTGGCCAGCACCGTGGTGCGCCAGATGCTGAGCGCGAACGCGCCTAGCGAGGAAGCGATCAAGAAGGAATACGACACCGCCGTCGCGGCGATGAAGGGCAAGGAGTACAAGGCCAGCCACATCCTGGTGGATTCCGAGGACAAGGCCAAGGAGATCATCGCCGAGCTGAAGAAAGACGGCAAATTCGCCGAACTGGCCAAGGCCAAGTCCAGCGACAGTTCCGCGGCCAATGGCGGCGATCTGGGCTGGTTCACGTCAAGCATGATGGTGCCACCCTTTTCGGAGGCGGTCGCCAAGCTGGAGAAGGGCAAGTTTAGCGAGCAGCCGGTGCAGACCCCGTTTGGCTGGCACGTCATCCTGTTGGAGGATGTCCGCGACGCCACCCCGCCGTCCATGGACGAACTGAAGCCGCAAATCGCGCAGATGCTGCAAAGCCGGATGGTGAACGACTATCTGGAAAAACTGAAATCCGGCGCCAAGATCGAGGTCAAGGAAATCCAGGTGAGCGAGGCCAAGCCCGCCGCTGCGCCGGAAGCGGCCAAGGCCCCGGAAGCCGCCGCCAAGGAAGAGAAGAAGTAAGTCGCGGGTTGGGGGGAGGCCGTCAGGCCGAACCCCAACATCCCACCAGCGGAACCGCAAGCTGATTTAACGCGCGAGCGCCCAGCCCCTACCCTTCCAGCAGCGCCTGCAATCCCGCCTCGTCCAGCACCGCCACGCCCAACTCCCGTGCCTTGTCCAGCTTGGACCCGGCCTCCCGACCCGCCACCACGTAATCGGTTTTCTTCGACACGCTGCCGCTCACCTTGGCGCCCAGCGCCCGCAACCGGTCCGAAGCCTGATCGCGACTCATCGATTCTAGCGTTCCCGTCAGCACAAAGGTTTTACCCGCCAGCGACTGTTC
>WBUJ01000098.1 GCA_008933795.1 Candidatus Contendibacter sp.
GGATATAAAAACGCGGTTGCTGGCGAAGGTATAGGTTCCACCCGCGATATTTTTAATCAGCGGTATGGCATCGGAACCATGCTTGGTTCTATAGGCGACACCCACGATAGCGCCATCCCGAATTACAAACCTAGCTGAGTGATTCTCTTCGGTGGTAATAAACAGGGTGCCACTATGCTTTTCCTGGCATAGCCGTCGCAATTCCCGCATGAGATTATCAAAGAAGGGTGATTGATGTTCTTGCCACACGGAAATTCCTTTCAAGAATTTTGAGTGCGATCATGGACGCCATGCGGATTTTAATCCAAGATTTATTAGACCCAACCCTCACCCCGCTGATCCTGAAAAAAACGCGGCATGAGATACAGCGTGCGCTGATTAAATCCCAAGCCATTTAGAATCATGGCCGAAAAAAACCCGAAGCGTCGTACCCAGCATCCAATCTAATTTAAGCACAATACTCAACCACAATCCAGGGTCACGCCCGGGGGCCAGCGGAAAGATTATTCTATAATTTATTGAATATAATAATGTTTTAATCATTTACCGCAACCTTTATATGTAAAATGCCGGACGTCGCTTAGCCTATATTATCCACTCCAATCGAACTTGTGAATCAAAATTGCGATAGCCCGTAGTCTACGCGACCCGGTAGCGCTTTGGCATCAGGAAAACCCTGATTTTGGGGGGTGGTAAAACCTGATTCCGCGGTAACCGTTCGCTCCCCTCGCCCGCTTGCGGGAGAGAGCGGAACTACCGCTGGCCCGCGCCGCCGGCCCGCCGCAGCACCACGTCCAACGCGCGGGTCGGCAGCCATCGCCGCAGGATCGCGAATAGATAAGTTGGCACGGTCACCGGGTAGCGGGTGCGCGGACGGGGGCTTTCCAAAGCGTGAACCACCCGCTTCAGCACCGCTTCCGGCGGCAGGGTGAACGGCGCGGCGGGGCCTTCCTTCAGCAACCGCGCTTCCATCGCCGCGTATTTCTCCCGGTGCGGGCTGGTCTCGGCGCGGATGTGCCGCCGATAAGCCGCGTGGGCGTTGTCGCGGAACCGGCTGAGAATCGGCCCCGGTTCGATCAGGCAGACGTGGATACCCGTGCCGACCAGCTCCAGCCGCAGGGTATCGGCCAAGCCCTCCAGCGCGAACTTGCTGGCGACATAGGCCCCGCGATAGGGGAACGCCACCAGGCCGAGCACCGAACTGTTGTACAGAATCCGTCCCCCACCCTGCCGGCGCATGACCGGAAGGACTTGGTTGGTGAGTTCCTGCGTGCCGAACAGATTGGTCTCGAACTGCTCGCGCAACGCCTCGCGGCTCAAGTCCTCCACCGCGCCGGGCTGGCCGTAGGCGCCGTTGTTGAACAGCGCGTCCAACCGGTCGCCGGTCTGGTCCAGAACCGCCGCCACCGCCGTCCGGATCGCATCGGAATCACGCAGATCCAGCGGTAGACTTTCCAGCCCTTCGGCTTGCAGGCGGGCCACGTCCGCCGGCTGACGCGCCGTGGCGAACACCCGCCAGCCGCGCGCCTTCAGGCCACGGGCGACGCGCTGCCCGATGCCCGAGGAACAACCCGTGATCAGAATGGTTTTGTCGCTCATCACCGTCCCGCAACGTTCATCAAACGATTTAATTTCATACCAAGTTCTTCTACTTCAACATGTTGAACCAAAGTAGCGCCACACCCGTTCCGCACTGCAATAAAAATGACATGTAGATGAAATATAAAGGCCGCCATGCTGTAGTAATTTCAGCTTAGGGTTGTTGCTCGATCCTTAAGGAGGAGGTGAAATCTAACACTTTACCGATTTATAACAAAGAGTTGTCGGAGGTTTTTCATGATCAGGCAGAAACTCGCTCTCGCCGTGGCGGCGACTTTCATTCTGGCTGGCGCGGCTCACGCCCAGTCCGCCCGCGACTATATCAGCATCGTGGGCTCATCCACGGTCTATCCGTTCACCACGGCCGTGGCCGAGCAGTTCGGCAAGGCCAGCGCCAGCTTCAAGACGCCGAAGGTCGAATCCACCGGCACCGGCGGCGGTTTCAAGCTGTTCTGCGCCGGCGTGGGCGTCCAGCACCCCGACGTCAGCAACGCCTCCCGGGCGATCAAAAAGTCCGAGGTCGAAACCTGCGCCAAGAATGGCGTCAAGGACATCGTCGAGATCAACATCGGCTTCGATGGCATCGTGGTCGCCACCTCCAAAAAATCCAAGCCGATGGCGCTGACCATCAAGGACCTTTGGCTGGCGCTGGCCAAGGAGATTCCAGATCCCGCCACCGGCAAGCTGGTGACCAATACGCTCAAAACCTGGAGGGACATCAACCCCACCCTGCCCGCCAACAAGATCGAGGTCCTCGGCCCGCCGCCGACCTCCGGCACCCGCGACGCCTTCGTCGAACTGGTCATGGATCACGGCTGCAAGGAATTCCCGGCGATCAAGGAACTGGAAAAGGCCGACGAGAAGAAGGCCAAGGCGGCTTGCCAGACGATCCGCGAGGACGGCGCCTTCATCGAAGCGGGCGAGAACGATAATCTGATCGTGCAGAAGCTGGCCGCCAACCCCAACGCGCTGGGCATCTTCGGCTACAGCTTCCTGGAAGAGAACCTCGACAAGATTCAGGCCGAGACCATCAACGGCGTCGCGCCGACCTTCGAAAACATTGCCGACGGCAAATATCCGGTATCAAGGCCACTGTTCGTCTACGTCAAGAAAGCGCACGTCGGCGTGATCCCCGGCATCCAGGAGTTTATCGCCGAGTTCACCAGCGAGAAGGCGGTGGGCGAGGAAGGCTATCTCGGCAAGAAAGGACTGATTCCGCTGCCGGACGCCAAGCGCAAGCAGGTCGCGGCCGACGCCAAAAACCTCAAGACCCTGGCCCCGTAACGGGATCTTCCCCGGGAACGTCACCGGCGAGCTGAAATCCATTTCAGTCGCGGGTGACGTTTTCGTTTTCTGGCGATGAAACCATGCAGTCTTTCCTGCTGCTCGCGCTGATCCTGCTGAGCATCGGCGGCTACACTCTGGGCCGCAAACGCGCGGTCGCGGTCGCCGGGGGCCACATCCGCAACCTGCACTCCCTGCCCAGCTTCTACGGTTCCTACGCGGCGCTGTGGTGCGGCTTGCCGGCGCTGATCGTGTTCGCGGTCTGGGCCACCCTGCAACCGGGCATCATCATCGATCTGGTGGTGGCCGGCCTGCCGCCGGAACTGCGCGATCTGCCGCCGGACCGCCTGAACCTGCTGGTCAACGACCTCAAGAACCTGGTCAGCGGCAACATCGTCTCCAGCACGCCCGACCCGGCCATGCTGGCAGCCGCCGACCGTTACCGGAACTTGCAAGTCATCGGCAACGCCTCGCTCTGGGTGGTCGTCATGACGCTCGCCATCGCCGGCGTGGCCTATGCCTGGCGGGCGATTTCGCCGACGCTGCGCGCCCGCAACCGGGTCGAGCGGGTGGTCGATCTGTTTCTGATCGCCAGCTCGACTGTGGCCATCTTCACCACCGTGGGCATCGTGTTGTCGGTCGTGTTCGAATCCATCCTGTTTTTCCGCCAAGTTCCCATCACCGAATTCCTGTTCGGTCTGCAATGGAGCCCACAAACCGCGCTGCGCGCCGATCAGGTCGGCTCCTCCGGCGCCTTTGGTTCCGTACCGCTGTTCGCCGGCACCCTGCTGATTTCCGGCATCGCCATGGTAGTGGCGGTCCCCATCGGCCTGATGTCGGCACTGTTCCTGTCCGAGTACGCCACGCCCAAGTTCCGCGCCGTCGCCAAGCCCGCGCTGGAAATCCTGGCCGGCATCCCGACCGTGGTCTACGGTTTCTTCGCCGCGCTGACCGTGGCGCCGTTGATCCGCGAGATCGGCGCGGCCATGGGCCTGCACGTCGCCTCGGAAAGCGCCCTGGCCGCCGGGTTGGTCATGGGCATCATGATCATTCCCTTCGTTTCCTCGCTGTCCGACGACGTCATCAACGCGGTGCCGCAGTCGATGCGCGACGGCTCCTATGCGCTGGGCGCCACCAAATCGGAAACCATCCAGCGGGTGTTGCTGCCCGCTGCCCTGCCCGGCATCGTCGGCAGCATCCTGTTGGCCGTGTCCCGCGCCATCGGCGAAACCATGATCGTGGTGATGGCCGCCGGCCTGTCGGCCAACCTGACCGCCAATCCGCTGGAGGCGGTCACCACGGTCACGGTGCAAATCGTCACCCTGCTGACCGGCGACCAGGAATTCGACAGCCCCAAAACCCTGGCCGCCTTCGCTCTCGGCCTGATGCTGTTCGTGGTCACGCTGATCCTCAACATCATTGCCTTGCACGTGGTGCGCAAGTATCGGGAGCAATATGAATAAGCCAACGCCCGCCGCCGGCGCGCCGGCTCCCCTGAACCGGGACATCAAGACGATCGTGAACGCCGGCCTGAAACGTCGCCACGCCGCCGAACGCCACTTTCGCTGGTACGGCCTGATCGCCATCAGTCTCGGGCTGGCGTTCGTGGTGCTGATGTTCGCCAACATCATCGGCAAGGGCTATCCCGCCTTCTGGCAGACCTACATCCAGGTCCCCATCCAATTCGATGCCGCCGTGCTCGACCCGGACGGCAAGCGCGATCCGCAAACGCTGGCCAATGCCGATTACGCCGCCCTGGTGCGCGCTGGGATGCGCCAACTGTTCCCCAACGCGCAGGGCCGCCTGGAGTTGCGCGCGCTCTACGGTCTGGTCAGTTCCGACGCGGCGCACGAACTACACCGCCGGGTGCTGCAGACCCCCGCCCTGATCGGCGCCGAACAGGAACTTTGGCTGCTGGCCAGCGCCAACGTGGATACCCTGGTCAAGGGCAACATCGACCGCGCGCTCGATGAATCGGAACGGCCGATCAAGGACAACCAGATCGAATGGGTGAACAAGCTGCAAGCCGCCGGCAAGATCGAGAAGCAATTCAACGCCATCCTGTTCAGCAACGGCGATTCGCGCGAGCCGGAACAGGCCGGCATTCGCGGCGCGCTGATGGGGTCGTTCTACACCCTGCTGGTCACCTTCCTGCTGTCGTTCCCGATTGGCGCGGCGACGGCGGTCTATCTGGAGGAATTCGCCCCCAAGAATCGCTGGACCGATCTGATCGAGGTTAACATCAACAATCTGGCGGCGGTGCCGTCCATCGTATTCGGTCTGCTGGGGCTGGCGGTGTTCATCAATTTCTTCGGCCTGCCCCGCTCCGCGCCGCTGGTCGGCGGGCTGGTGCTGAGTCTGATGACGCTGCCGGTCATCATCATCGCCGGCCGCGCCGCCCTGACCTCGGTGCCGCCGTCCATCCGCGAGGCGGCGCTGGGCATGGGCGCGTCCAAGCTGCAAATGGTGGGACATCACGTGCTGCCGCTGGCCATGCCGGGCATGTTGACCGGCTCGATCATCGGCATGGCCCGCGCCCTGGGCGAATCGGCGCCGCTGCTGATGATCGGCATGGTCGCCTTCATCGTGGACGTGCCCAAGAGCTTCATGGACCCCTCCACGGTGCTGCCGGTGCAAATCTACCTCTGGTCCGACCTGCCGGAACGGGCGTTCGTGGAACGGACCTCGGCCGCGATCATGGTGCTGCTGGCCTTCATGATTCTGATGAACGGCCTGGCCATCCTGCTGCGCAAGCGCTTCGAGCGGCGTTGGTAAGCGCTCCGACCGACTCGCTGCCCAACCTCATCAACCAAGGACTACCGCCCTCATGAGCACGACCGCCATCGAAACCAAGGTCGCCCTGGACCAGGCGCTCAACCTCGACACCGCGCCCCGCAAACAGTCCAGCGTCGAAGTGACCGACTACAACAACCGGCAAACCGTCGGCAATATCACGGTGGACAACCCGAAAATGGTCTGCCGCGGCGTCAACGTCTACTACGGCGAAAAGCACGCGATCAAGAACGTGGGCCTCGACATCGGCGCCAACGAAGTCATCGCCTTCATCGGCCCATCCGGCTGCGGCAAGTCCACCTTCCTGCGCTGCCTGAACCGGATGAACGACACCATCCCCATCTGCCGCGTCACCGGGCAGATCAGGCTGGACAGCGACGACATTTACGACAAAAGCATCGACGTGGTGCAACTGCGCGCCCGGGTCGGCATGGTGTTTCAGAAACCCAATCCCTTCCCCAAATCCATCTACGAAAACGTCGCCTACGGGCCGCGCATTCACGGCATGGTGAACGACAAGGCCGAACTCGACGACTTGGTACGCGCCAGCCTGGAACGGGCCGGTCTAATCAAGGAAGTCGACAAGCGCATGGGCGAGCCGGGCACCAGTCTTTCGGGCGGCCAGCAACAGCGGCTGTGCATCGCTCGCGCGATTGCGGTGAACCCCGAGGTGATCCTGATGGACGAACCCTGCTCGGCGCTCGACCCCATCGCTACCGCCAAGATCGAGGAACTGATCGACGAGTTGCGGGAGAACTACACCATCATCATCGTCACCCACTCGATGCAACAGGCCGCCCGCGTCTCCCAGCGCACCGCCTATTTCCATCTGGGCGATTTGATCGAGGTCGGCGATACCGACCAGATTTTCACCAATCCCAAGCACAAGCTGACCGAGGATTACATCACCGGCCGCTTCGGCTGATCCCGCCCCCCACTTCGATCCGATGGGAGTACCCCGCCATGGCCATCAGTCAAGACGCCCACACCGTCAAGCAGTTCGATGTATTACTCGCCAACCTGCGCAACCTGGTGCTGGAAATGGGCGGTTTGGTCGAGGAACAGATCAAGCACGCCATCCAGGCGCTGGACGACGAAGACCTGATCGCCGCCCGCGAGGTGATCTCGCGCGACCAGATCATCAACGGCCTGCAAGTCAAGGCCGACGAGGATTGCGTGAGCATCATCGCCCTGCGCCAACCGCTCGGCAGCGACCTGCGGTTGATCATGTCGCTGTCCAAGATCGTCACTGACCTGGAGCGGATCGGCGACGAGGCCGAAAAAATCGCCCGCATGACCGTCAAGACCTACGATGGGGTCAGCAGCCCGCCGAGCGCCAAGCTGCTGCGGGACGTCGTGCCGATGGCCCGGCTGGCGCAGGACATGCTGCACGGCTGCCTCGACGCCCTGGCCCGGCTGGACGTGGAAAAAGCGGTGGAAGTCGCCCAGGGCGACGACGAACTGGATCAGGAATTCCAGTCGGCGCTGCGGCGGCTGATCACCTACATGATGGAAGACCCGCGCACCATCGGCCAAGCCATCAACGTGATCTTCATCGTCAAAGCGCTGGAGCGCATCGGCGACCATTCCAAAAACATCGCCGAGTACATCATCTATCTGGTCAAGGGCAAGGACGTGCGCCACGTCAGCATGGACGTGCTGGTGCAAGACGCGCTGGAGGAATAACCCGATCTTTTCGCGGCGTCGGCGATCCGGGCATCGCCCACGCTGCGTCGGCTCGCCGGCATTCCTACCCCCCTCAGCCGCGTGCCCGCAGCCAGAGCGCGTGTTTCTGGCGGATGTCGTTGAGCACTTCCAGATCGATCCGGTCATCGTCACGAATACGCTCGTCGTAATTCTCCCACCCCATGAAATCGCGCAGCGCCCGCAGTAACTCCTCGTCGCAAACGCCGCTGGCGACGCCCTTGTAAAAGCTGCGCGCATGGAGGATTTGCTGCAATTCGTTGGCGATGGCGGTATCAATCTCCACCAGTTGGTCGGGATCGCTGCGAAAATAGGTCAGCCGGTGAATGGCGTATAACCGTTCCAGTTCGACAATCGGCGTGGGATGGTCGTAGACCGAGATGTCCACGTAGCGGTCGTCGAAGCCGCCGTAACCGCCGCCAGCCCGCGCGACTTTCAGCGCCGCCGACTGCTGGCCGCGCCGATCGCCGCCGGCAGCCTGCCCGGCCTGCAAGGCGGCCATCAACCGCACCGCCAGCGGTCCCGGCGTGGTCTCGAACGTCCGCACCATCGCCTCCACCACGCGCGGCCCAGCCAGGGTATTGCCCTGCGCCGCGCAACAGGTTCCCTGCCAACTGCCCGCCCAGTCGAAACAGTTCGCGCCGGTGAAGCTGGCGGCGCGGCCCCGGGCGTCAATGATGCCGAGCTGGCGGTAATCGCGCTGCGCATCGTTGCCGGTCAGGATCGCTGCCGCCTGCTCGGGCGACGCGCCATTTTCCAGCAGGGCCAGTCCGCGCGGGCCATAGCTGGTGTTGCAATAGCACTGGGTCGCCACCGCCCCGACCCCCGCCTTGGCGAACGGGATGGAGACGCCGACGTTGGGGAACTTGGACTGTACGGCCACGCCCAGATCGCCGTTGGCGGGATCGAAGGCGACGATGGAAAAGGTCATGGTGGTTGCTCAGTTGCGGTTTAGCTGAATTCGGCGGCTGGATGCACTGTCAGGTCATCCCGTCGCCGCACGCCGGACATTCGGGCCAGCGTCGGACTTTCATGATCCGCCATTCCATGCGCGCGGCGTCCAGCAGCAGCAGCCGGCCGTCGAGCGTCTGGCCCAGCCCGGTCAGCACCTTGATCGCCTCCACCGCCTGCAAGCTGCCGATCACGCCGACTACAGGGGCGAGCACGCCGGTCTGGACGCAAGTCTCGGTATTGACTTCCGCGTCGCGGTATAGACACCGATAACAGGCCCCCTCCCCGCCGGGCCACCAGACCAGCACCTGCCCTTCCAGCCGGATCGCCGCACCCGTGACCAGTGGCGTCCCTACTCGAACGCAGGCGGCGTTGATCGCCAGCCGGGTCGGCAGATTGTCGCAGGCATCCACCACGACATCGGCCTGTTCGACCTGTTGCCGCAATTCCGCTTCGTCCAGCGCCTTCGGAATAGTGTTGACCTCGATCAGCGGATTGAGCGCCAACAGCGTGTCGCGGGCTGATTCGACCTTGGGCCGGCGGATGTCCGCCGTGCGATGGATGATCTGCCGTTGCAGGTTAGAGAGGTCCACGGTGTCGAAATCCACCAGCGTTAGCCGCCCCACGCCCGCCGCCGCCAAATACATCGCTGCCGCCGACCCCAGCCCGCCCAAACCGACGATGAGCGCATGGGACTGGCGCAGCCGCTCTTGGCCATCGATGTCGAAGTCCGGCAGCAGAATTTGCCGGCTGTAGCGCAACAGTTCGTCGTCGGTCATGGTGGTTTCAGTCGTGGCGGATAGCGGTTGCACCCTATCGGATTGTAGTAGGCGGGAGAACAAGGAATTGCAGAAGATCAGTCGCTGCGCCAGGGAAAAGCGTCGTTATGCCGACAAACTGATCAAAGTCTGGCAGCGCGACGGTCAGGAAACCTGGGTATTGGTGCATGTCGAAATCCAGGCCAGCTATGAAAAGGATTTTCCCGAACGGATGTTCGTCTACTACTACCGCCTGTTTGACCGCTACCGCCTGCCATTGGTCAGCTTGGTCGTGCTGGCCGACGACCGGCCCCAGTGGCGACCCGATCACTACGGGCGTGAGTTGTGGGGCTGTAAGCTTGAGTTGTGCTTCCCGGTAGTCAAACTGCTGGACTTTCAAGAGCGGCTGGCGGAACCGGAAGCCGACCCCAATCCCTTTGCCCTGGCTACAGCAGCGCATCTACTCGCACAGGCAACCCGGCAGAATCCGCAACAAAGACTTGCGCACAAGCTGGCACTGACCCGGCGATTGTACCAGCGGGTTCACCTTGGGTCTGTCCAGTGAAGACAAGCGAGTGTCTGAACGAAAACCTGGGATGTAGGTTGGGCATAAGCGAAGCGTTGCCCAAACAGGATCAGTAGGTTGGGCTTCGCAAGCTCAGCCCAACCTACTGGGTTTCGGGGTTTTCGGCCAGACACAAGCTATTGGCAGTGTCGCACACGTATGCGGCCACGGAACCGCACCGTGCTCAGGTACGCGTCATCTCGGCGCGCGAAGCCACCCGCAACGAACGCCGGCAGTACGAGACCGAACCACGGTAGACCCAGTCACCCGGTGAACCCCATGAGCAACCCGCCCGAACCCTACGATGACGACCTGCCCGCCGAAATCGATTTCTCCCAAGGCAGGCGCGGCCAGTTCTACCAGCCCCAGGCCCACCTGAATCTGCCAGTGTATCTGGAAGCCGAGGTGGAGACCTATCTGGCTGCCCGCGCCAAGGCCAAGGGTGTCGACGTTGGCCAGCTCGTCAACGAGTTGTTGAAGAAGGATATCGAGTTGATGGAAGCTGCTCGGTAGCACGGGTCGAGGCGCGGCCTCAGCGGCGATGCGGGCGCTGGTGTCGGAATTCCCCAAGGCCAAGCTGGCTTCCTCGGCCAGAATGACAGTGATGCAGTACTGGAAGTCGCCCATGGCTCGTGCTCCGAAACAATGGGGGGGCTAGGATCCGACGCGAGGTTGGGGAAAGTCGCGCGGATTATGGCGGTTGCGGCGGTTGCGGCGGTTGCGGCGGTTACGGGGTTAAAATCGTTTTAAAAATGTGAGGAGGTGACCTATATTTAAACAATTGTCACTCAAAAAGCTCTACAGCCGCGCACGGTTCTATGGTGGGCATGGCAACGGGGGAAAGGTCGCGAAAGAGCATGGTTTCTGTCTGACCCATTACGGCCTATTCAACTATTGCATGATTGACCTGTTCTGGCTAACGAGGTGCGAAGCGCTGGCCAACTCACTGCTTTTGAGCATTTACTAAATTGTCAGGAGAAAACCATGTTCAGACTACGCAATACGAATAATTACATTGGGTAAACCCCCGGCTCTGCCGGGGGACTCAACAAGATTTGACCTTTACGGGAGTCGAGTTTGCCGCGCAGCGCAGCGGACATTGATGTGAGTCGCGGACCATTATTGATGTCACTGAATCTTAGTGATTTCTCAGTGGAGTAGATTTGGAGTAGCTGAAGAATTGTTGCCGAACATGATTTTATCCACGCAGCCCTGCCGCCTTGGGCGGCTCACGGCTTTAAGGCGCCTTTGAGGCGCTCCCCAACTAAAGCCCCCGGCTCTGCCGGGGGATACTTACTGATTGGTTTTAATGGGAATGCGCCTTAAAAGCCGCTAAAAACTGTCCGAAGTATTGAAATATATAGCGATCCTTTCCAGTTCGTAGAATTATTCAATTCACTATAAATTTTTAAGATATTGAAAATATTGATAAAAATTTTTCAGGTATTATAAACAGCAAAATACTCAATCCACAAATCGTATAGGAGCGCTATATGTACTGAAATGAGTTGGACAGAATATATCAGCCTGCCTGAGCGAAAATCCTGAGATAATCAATCGTGAGGCTTTAACCATGATCAAATTTCCCATAAAACTCGGCATCCTACTGCTTGCTGCCGTTTCCGCTGGCCTAATCTGGCAACAAGCACAACTATCCGTGCTCGCCTTAAGTCGCATCGATCCGCTGCCGGAAACCCATATGATGATTGCGGAAGAACGCTATGCCGAAGCAGCCGATTATCTTGAGTTCTTTATGAGTTACGAGTACGTTAGCCAAAACCCCGAGGCCCAGGCGCTATACCGCGACATCTCGGACAAGCGCGGGAGTTGGGAATATCAGGCTAGCAAACTCGCCGAGGGTCTACTGGCTGGCACCAGTGATGAAACAATCGGGAAAGTAACTGGCGTGGCGACCGATTTTCTGGTGATCGGTGATCTGCGCGATTTGGCCCAACAAGGTTCCAATCTTGCCAAAGGCGAGGAAACCGACGCCGTAATAGCTGCGCTGGCGACGATCGGCGTGATTGCGTCAGGCGCGCAAATCGCTAGCTATTTCGGTACCGCTACAACTTTGGGCGCAGCCGCGCCAGCCGCAGTCGGAACTACAGCGGCGAAAAGTGGCCTCGTCGTGCTCAAAGTCGCCCGAAAGCTCGGAAAACTACCGTCCTGGCTTGGTAAGACCATTGTAGACTCGGTTAAAATCATTAAGGAAACAAAAAGCCTCGATACGCTTACTGATATCTTTAGCAATGTTAACACGCTGGCCAAAACGCGCGGAGGTTTCAATTTGCTGAGTAAAGCCAACGATGCTGCATCACTTAAACGCATGGCTATTTTTGCCGAATCTTTCAATTCGAACAGCGCTACGCTCTACCGTATTGGCGGGGATTTGGTTGTCAATATTACGCAAGATGCTCGAAAGATTGGAAAAGACACGATTCAGCTAGCTGCGACTTTTGGCCAAGGTGGGTTGCTTATTCTGGACAAAGTTGGTGCCATTAAATTCGTCAAATACTCCGCTCGTGCATCAAAGATGGCCTACAAGGGTGATATTTTCCATTTGCTTGCCCGGGCGTTGCTGATGGTACCGACTTGGGTTTTGTATATGATCGTCATGCTCGGCGGCGTCATTTGGATACCTTGGCGTGGACTTTTCCGATTGAGTAAACGACTGAGAAGAAGCCAACTTCAAACCGCTATTAATTTTGAGGAAAAGGTGCCAGACTGCAATTTCGTGCATATTTTGCAAGTAGAGAAACCAAACCCGCCTAAATAAGTGCTGCACCGGAGGCCGCACCATTGATTAATTCTGATATTTAGTGGGCGTAATCAGCCAAGCCCACTTATAACTTTTTGAAAAAGAACAAGGTGAGCATTTACTCCCCGAAGTTTAGCATTTTTGACCTTCGTAATATGTTGATTCTCAAGCCTGAGCGCTCGACTGGTTACGCCCGTCTCAAACCGCCATGGCAAAGGCTCTGACTGTTAGACAATAACGCAATGAGCAACAATCCTTTCTTCAACCCAAATGGGAAAGTATTTGAAATTAATGATGCGTGTCCTTTGTGTTGGCTTTTCACAGGGCTATTGGGCGTAGCCATATCATCGTTCATATTTTTCCAGTCCGCGCCTTCGTGGATAGTAGTATTAGGATTGACAGTTAGTTGTATATGTATTTGGTTTGGATCGAGCAAAAAGGATAAAAACACTAAATACATCATAAACTCAAAAGAAAATACATTCTTTATTCCCTATAAAGACGAACCTTATTGTAGATTGTCTGAGATTGATGCTGTAAATAAGCGGCAGGAATCAACAAAGCAAAGACAAGAATTTAGGGAGTATAGTAATGGCCGTAGTAGAACAAAGCATAGAACAATTACAACATACACCTACTACGTGCAAATCATAGGAGAAGGTATTTCTCGTGATTTCAGTTTTAGCAGTCAAGGCAAAAGAGACGAACTTTACTCCAGCTTAAAAGTCGGTATAAAGGATGTTCGTGATTTTCTAGGGCACTAACCCAACTCCCTGAAATACCTGAAAACGAGGTCATAATCATGCAAGGCTACACCGACACCCCCATAGAGCGTCTCGAAAACGATGTCATGGATGTCAAGGTTTATGTTGAAAGTCTGTCCGAATTCATTCTAGGCTGCTCGACTCCAATGACCATTGCCATTCAGGGCGATTGGGGCTCCGGCAAGACCAGCATGATGAATATGATCAAACAGGCGCTTGCTGACAAGATTGTGCCAGTCTGGTTCAATACTTGGCAATATTCCCAGTTTGAAATGGCGTCGTATCTTTCCATTTCCCTGTTGAGCAACTTTCTGGAAAAGATTGGGGCGGAGGAAGAAAGTCAGAATTTCCTGAGGAGCATCGCCAAGGGCGCGATAGGGTTTGCTAAAACTGCTGCCGTGGTGGGTATCGAAACGGTTGCGGGAGGAACCATCGCCGGAAACCTGAAAGAAAAGCTGGCGGAATTCGGCACGCAAGACTCCGCGAAAGCGTTGGAGGAACTCCGGGATAAAATACGGGAAGCGGTGAGTGCCAAACTCAAATCCTCGGGGAAAAACCGGATCGTAGTATTCGTCGATGATCTGGACCGATTGGCTCCCGAAAAAGCGGTCGAGCTTCTGGAAGTTCTGAAGGTCTTCATGGATGTTCCCAACTGTGTTTTCGTTTTAGCGGTGGATTACGCGGTTGTCACCCAAGGTCTGGAGAAGAAGTTTGGTGTGAGCGTTGGACATTCCAAAGGCAAGAGTTTCTTCGACAAAATCATCCAGCTTCCTTTTGCGATTTCAATCGCTCAATATAACATTTCCGCCTATATTCAAAACCTGCTATCAAACATGAGTATCGTTTGCTCCGAAGAAGAGATTAGTACCTATCGGGAAATAGTAAATTTTTCGATTGGATGCAACCCAAGAAGCATGAAGCGGCTGTTTAATTCATTCATCCTTCTCAATACCGTTGCCAGTAAAAAAGGCATGTTCAACGAAGCCGATGACATCAAAGCTAAAGACAAGCAGCGAATATTGTTTGCTAGTTTGTGCCTTCAGATGGCCTTCCAAGAAATATACGAGTTTATGATCAAAAATAAAAATGAACTGGATGCCGACTTCTTTGACGGAATCAAGGATTTTGAAAAACTTAAAACCGATAGCGCATTCGAGGAGATCAGAAAAAATATCCCGGTTTAAGGATGATTTATACTATAGTAAGATTGCTGAATTTATGGAGTTTTTCTTTAGCTGTCTCCAATTGGATGACGACAAGGAGAACTTATCAGACGAGGAACTGGATAATCTGAAAAATATTCTTTCCTTCTCGGCGATAACGGCAAATACACGCGAGGAGGTACAGCCTAAACAGAGTAGGGAAGCTAACAACCTTGAATTTTGGAAATACTTTTCGGATAAGATTAAAGGAAGGTCAGTTTTGTTTCAAAAAATCAATCCTAACTTGAAGAAGGATTACCTTGGTAGTAGCAGTGGTTTGAGAGGTGTAACTTATGGTCTCATTCTAAGGAGGCGCAGCGTATCATGCGTACTCTATATAGATACGGGCATCAAGAATGAAAATAAAAAAGTATTTGATGTGCTAGAGAAATTCAAAAATGAAATTGAAGAAAAAATGGGTAGTAAATTAGACTGGCAGAGAAAGGATAATATAAGAAGTTGTGGTATTTATCTCGTAAATACTGGAGTGAATGTTTATCAACCCAGAGAATGGCCTGAAATCACTGAATTTTTGATTAAAGAAATTATACTTTAGCTAATGCCGACTTTTAATTCTTTGAACGATTGGAAGTTAAAAGTGAGCAATGATTTTAGGGTCTGTTTTTTCTCGACATGGGCGGTTTCAATGAAGTGGAGAATCGAGGTTTTGAAGTCCTGAAAGGTGGGGTAATAACGGGCGTGCAGGCAGCATTTTTTCACCAGCTTCCAGAATCGTTCGATCAAGTTGAACTGGGGCGAATACGCCGGGAGAAACAGCAACTCGATCTTGAGAGCAGCGGCGGTGTCTTGCACCAGCCGACAGCGCTGATAGCGGGCGTTGTCCAGAATGACGGTGATCGGAACCGGCAAGGCCAGCTCGGCCAATTGGCGCAGCAGCCGACAGACGCTTTCGCTGTTCATGTAGGCGTCGGTGGTGACGGTGATCAGTTCGTGGGTGATGGCGTTGAGCGCGCCCAGCACGCTGAGCCGGTGCCGGCCGGTGGGGGTGGGCTGCCAGCAGCGGGCGACGCACCACAGCCAGCTCAGAAACAAGCCATGCACAAAATGGGCGGCATCCACGAAAAAGACCGCGCGTTGACCCGCTTGCGCTTGGGCCAGACGCGGCTCCAGTTCCTGCTGCTGGAACCGCGCCCGCTCCGCCTGCTGCTCGGGAGTCGGCTCCGGGCCGGGGATCGCCCCCGTCTTGCGCCGCTTCAAACCGAACTGTTTGAGCACCTTACCGACCTGGGCGGGGCTGCGCTCGATCCCGGTCAGCTCGGCAATGCGGGTGCTGGCTTCGGCCAAGGTCGCGGGCGGTTGCCGCGTGAAGGCCAGCCGAATCGTCGCCTCGTGGGGCGCCAGCGCACTCCGGGTGCGCCGAAACCGGCAGGCGGTCAGCGCCGCCCAGCCCCCGTCCTGATAAAGGCGCAGATAGCTGATCAGGGTCGGTTTGGTGATCCCCACGCGCGCACAAATGGCTTGATGCGACCAGCCTTCACTCTTGAGATAAAGCACTTCCAGGCGTTGCCGCACCCGGGGATGCGGGTGATGAATTCGCTCATGCCGCAGTCGTTCCCGCGTCTCATTGGAAAAAACCAGTCGAATCATGGCGCGCCCTCCAGACCCTGGATTAATCTTCGGAATACCATAAAACAAAGCAACTAAAAGATAAAATCTGGCTTAATTAAAAGTATAATAACATGGAGCAAGCCTTCAAGCCCTACCTAAGATCTATAGCATTAGAAATGAAGGTTAAGAGTGATAATTCATAGGCATTCAAAAACCAGTCTTGTACTTTAGGAGGCCAGAATAGCTGACGAAGAGCAATACAACAAAGTTGTCGGCGAACTTCGCGGTATCGCCGCCCGATTCAAGCCGGGGCAGTGGATTTATGATGAAATTGTTGGATTTCGTGATGAGGTCTTGGCACGGTATCGTCCGATCTTTTCATCCGATCACATCCCAATCCTGACCAAGGAGGAGTTCACCTCCTTCTTGTATTCCGAGAATAA
>WBUJ01000099.1 GCA_008933795.1 Candidatus Contendibacter sp.
GCTGCCCCGGCCGTCGCGGGAGCTGGCTGCGGCGCGAGCCGCGCTGCTGAGCGGCGCCGCGCCGGATTGGCCGGCGGCGCTGTTCGCCGCACCCGGCCAAGCCGACACCGTGCTGGACACCCTGCGCGCGGCCCGCGCCGAACCCACGCCGCCGCCCAGTTCGGGCGCTATGCCGGCGCAACGCATCGAACTGTTCGGGTTGCTGGGTCCGCTGCGCCGACTGTGGCGTCCGGAACCCCGAGCCTGAATCGTTAATTCCCTCTTCACTGGATAGGTCATGACCCAAACCGTTCAACCCCCGATCATGGGGCATACCCTGCGGCGGGTGGTGTTCTTCCTGCTGGTGCTGCTGACGACGCTGGTCGCGATGGGCCTGATGGTCAGCGTGTTCCAGACCGACGGCCTCAGCCCGATGGAACTGATCCTGCTGCTGCTGTACGCGATCCTGTTTTCCTGGATCTGCATTTCGTTCTGGACCGCGTGCATGGGCTTTTTGGTGATCCTGACCGGCCGCGACCGCTGGGCGATCTCGCGCCAACCGGGACCGGCGCCCGATCCCACCGCGCCATCGCCGCGCACTGCGATCCTGATGCCGATCTACAACGAGGATTCGGAGCGGGTGTTCGCCGGCTTGCGCGCCATCCACCAGTCCCTGGCCGACACCGGCCAACTCGCCGACTTCGATTTCTTCGTGCTCAGCGACACCCGCGATCCAGACGTCTGGGTCGAGGAGGAACTGCGTTGGCAGGACATGGTGCGGGCGCTGGACGGCAAGGGACGAATCTTCTATCGCAACCGGCCGGAGAACACCAGCCGCAAGAGCGGCAACCTGGAGGATTTTTGCACCCGCTGGGGCGGCCATTACCGCTACATGATCGTGCTCGACGCCGACAGCATCATGAAGGGCGAAACCCTGGTCGAGATGGTGCGGATCATGGAACGCCAGCCGCGGGTGGCGCTGTTGCAAACCCCGCCGGTGCCGATCAACCGCGAATCGCTGTTCGCCCGCATCCTGCAATTCGCCGGCAACCTGTACGGGCGGATGTTCACCGCCGGTCTGAACTACTGGCAGTTGGGCGAGAGCAACTACTGGGGCCACAACGCCATCATCCGCATCCAGCCATTCCTCGATCACTGCGGCCTGCCCAAGCTGCCGGGGCGCGAGCCGTTCGGCGGCGACATCCTCAGTCACGACTTCGTCGAGGCGGCGCTGTTGCGGCGGGCCGGCTGGGAAGTGTGGCTGGCCTACGACCTGGAAGGCAGCTACGAGGAAATCCCGCCGACCCTGATCGACTACGCCAAGCGCGACCGCCGCTGGTGCCAGGGCAATCTCCAGCATTTGCGACTGGCGCTGTCGCACGGCTTCAACGCGCTGAGCCGACTGCATTTTTCGATGGGCGTCATGTCCTATGCCGCTTCGCCGCTGTGGCTGCTGTTCCTGATCGCCACCGGGGTCGCGGCGTATTTCCAGACCCAGCACGAACCGGTGTATTTCTTCGGCGAGAACTGGGCGCCGGTGTGGCCGGTGTCGTTCGCCGTGGAAATGACCACCGTGCTGCTGGTCACGCTCACCATGCTGTTCCTGCCCAAGGGGCTGGCGCTGTTGCTGCTGCTCAAGGAGGGCCGGTTGCGCCGCGCCTACGGCGGGATGCTCAAGGCCACCCTGAGCGTGGCGCTGGAAACGCTGTTCTCGGTGCTGACCGCGCCGGTGTTGATGCTGTTCCAGACCAAGTTCGTGCTGGCGATCCTGATGCGCCGCGCGGTCGGCTGGCCGCCGCAGCAGCGTGGCGACCACATGACCAGCTTCCGGGAGGCGGCGCAGACCCACGGCGTACAAACCCTGATCGGCGTGGTCGCCGGGGTGTTGAGCTACCAATACGTGCCAGCGTTCTTCTGGTGGTTCATCCCGGTGCTGCTGGGGCTGGTGCTGGCCATCCCGGTCTCCATGCTGTCCAGCAGCATCGCCCTGGGCCGCCAAGCGCGGGAACTGGGCCTGTTCCTGACCCCGGAGGAAACCGAACAGCCGGTGGTATTGCGTTATCTGGAGGAGAACCTGGAGGAGGACGAACCGGTGTTGCCGATCTTGCGCGAAAAGCCCGCCAGCCGCTTCGTCCAGGCGTTGACCGATCCCTACGTCAACGCTCTACACCTCTCCCTGCTGCCGGAACGCGAGCCGCCGGGCAAGCGCCGCCGGCACTATCTGGAGGGATTGGTCCACCAGTTGGAGGAAGAAGGACCGGACAGTCTGAGCGCGGCGCAAAAGCGCGATCTGATTTCGGACCCGGACCTGTTGCTGCGGCTGCACGCGCTGTTTTGGAGCCGACCGCCGGCGAATGCGGGGATGCTGCCGTAGCGATGGCGACGCGGCCAGGGAGGGCCAGCGCTTTTTCGGTTTTTCCAATCCTCGTCCATAGAGCCAGAGAACATGTCACAGCAACCACAGATCGTTATAACCAGCCCGGATCTGGATCGACTGGAACGCCTGCTGGATTCGGTGTCGCCGCTTCATGCGCCGGGTCTGGATGCGCTGCGCCGCGAGCTGGATCGGGCCGAGGTGGTGGAGTCGCATGAAATTCCCCCCAATGTGATCACCATGAATTCGACGGCGCGGTTCGTGGACGAAGTCAGCGGCCGGGAATTCGAGCTGACCCTGGTTTATCCCGACGACACGCACTTGACCCATGGTACGGTATCGGTGCTGGCGCCGGTCGGCAGCGCCCTGCTCGGGCTGTCGGTCGGTCAGTCCATCGAATGGCCGTTGCCCGGCGGTCGAACCATGACCCTGCGAGTGTTGGAAGTGACCTATCAGCCGGAGGCCACCCGGAAACAGCAGACGTAACGCGACTCCCGCCCGGACAGCAGTACGCGCTGGCCTGGGCCAGCCAGTTGCGGTAATAGCCGACTACCGCTTTTTCCAAAGACCCGCATCGCTTAACCGCTTCACCAGCGCGGTGCGGCGGACATGCGGCTCCATAAACCACCGCAGAGCCTGCTCGAATCGCTCGCGGGTTGCGTGCCGCTCGTAGGCTTCGGCCAAGTCCACGACCGCGCGCCGCACGTCGTCGTAGGCCGCCGCCACTCCACGCGCGGCCTGCTGGTGCGCCGCCGCCCAGGCCCGGTCGAAATCCCGCGCCAGCGTGGCCAGATCAGCTTCGCGCTGCTTCCGGCGCTCGGCTTCGGTGCGGGCGCGTTCCTGAGCTTCCTGCCGCTGACGAATTTGCTCGACCTCGTCCGCCAACTGATGCAGTTCGGCCACGGTCCGGCGGGCTGCGCCGATTGCAGCGGGCGAGCGTTGCGCGCGTTGCCAGGCGATAAACCGGGCCTTCAGCGAGCGTTCGGCCCGCTGACCCTGACCAGCCAGCAGCTGGCGGAGTACGTCGCGCGCTTCATCGGGCGGTACGGTATCCAGCCAGGTTTCCAGGTCCTCTGGCGCGGTAGCGTCCACGGCGGCATCGGCGCTGCCCATGGCCGCCGCCGTCAGCACGTCGAAGTCGATCGCCAGAAACACGGCCAGGGCCAGTTGCGCCGGAGTGAACTGTTTCAGACCCGCCGGCGCCGGTGGTTCTAACTGGTCGTCCTCCACTTCGCCGGTGGCCATGCCCGCCAGCCAGCCGAGGTACAGCCCGCGCCAGTCGCCGCGCAACAGTTCCTCGCGCAGGGGCGTCAGCCGCGCCATCCAGTCATGCCCCTCGTCCTCGCTGATCCAGCCGCCTTCCGGCTCCTCCGGGTTCAGGTTCCAGTCGATGACCCAGTGCTCGCCGGCGTCCCGAATTACCAGCGCGTATTCGGTTCCATACGCGGCGGCCATCTTGAAATCCAGCACGTCGCGGGGCAGGCGGAGCGAGAACCGGTGCTGTCCCCAGTTGGCCAGATAAACATGAGCGTCGAAATAGCGTTTCATCAGGGTGTCGGGATCGCCCTTGAAACTGCCCCAACTGTATTCGTTGACGAAGCTGACCGTCGTGATCCGAGCGCGGGTCGACAGCGCGCGTAACTCGGCCATTTCCTGGGCGCTCAACGGCCGGTCAATGGCCAGGAATTCGTAGTACTGGTATTCGCTCACGGGCAGGTCTCTAACGGGAATGTCATCGTGGCGCTCAATCGCCGACTGGGTTGGCGTTCAGCTCATGCCGCCGCCAGGCATCCGCCGCCAGGGTCGCCGTGGCGAGTTCGCAGAGATGGCCGTGATGGGTAAAGAACAGCACTTGGGTCCGTCGGGCGAGTTCGGCGAGTACCTCCAGCGTTGCCGCTGCCCGGGCATCGTCGAATTGCACCAACAGATCGTCGATCACGATCGGGACCGCCTCGCGTTCCTGGAGGTGCTCCGCAATGGCCGCGAGGCGCAGCGCCAGAAAAAGCTGGTCGCGGGCGCCCTGACTCATCCCCCCCACTCCCAACCGGGAACCGTCCGGCCGCTGACCGAGCAGCATTTGCCGGTCGTCCTCGTAATCCATCACCAAACCACCGAAACTGCCCAGCGTGATCCGGGCGAAAATCTCGCTGGCGCGGCGCAGCACCGGCCCTTGATGGCGCTCCCGGTAGGCCTGCGCGACGCGCGCCACGATGGTGCTGGCCAGTCGGGCGCGAGCGTAGGCGCGCGCCTGCCGGGCGATGCGGGCGACGAGCGCTTCGGCTTCCTGCTGCGCTGCGGCGGCGGCATCGCCCCCGTCGATGGCCTCGAAGGCGCGGCGCGCCTCCAGGTCAACCGCATGGGCGCTTTCGACCTCGGTTTCCCGCTCGCGGATCAGCGTTTCCAGTTCGTCCAGGCGGGCGTTGGCGGCGGCTAGTTCCTCGCCCTCGATCTCGGCCAGAACGTCGGCCAGCGGACGGGCGGCGTCGCGCACCAGTTGCGCCTCGATTTCGGCGACCCGTTCGGTCAGCCGCCGCTTGCGGGCCGAGTCATCCTCCATCGCCGCCAGTTGGTCCGGCGACTCCACTCCCGCTCGATGCGCCAATTCTGCTAGGCGGTCCCGCTGGATCGCGGCGGCGGTTTCCGCTTGGCCGAGCCGACCCCGTTCCCCGGCGATGGCGGCGTCGAGTTGCTTGCGCCGATGGTCGGCATCGCGCGCTTCGCTCAGCGCGCCGTACAGCGCAATAGCGGCCTGGTCGGCATCCACGCCCGCGACCGGTTCGTCGACGGCCCGAGCCAGTTCGGTCAGCGCCTCTTCAAAAGCGGATCGCGTGGCCTGTTTCCCGCGAACCTCGCTGGTGAGAGTTTCCAGTGCATTCAGAGTCTCGACCAGTTGATCCCACTGGTCCAGGCGAACCCGAGCCTCCGCCGGCAACGCTTCGGGCGACAATCGCAACGCGGCTATCGTGGTGGTCCACCGTTCCCGCCAAGCGGCGCGTTTTCCGGCCAAGCCCGCGCGTTGCGCGGCCACGCCGCGCAACTCGGTTTCGGATTCGGCGATGCGTTGCTCCAACGCAGCACGCGCCGTCGCCATCTGGCGACCTCGATCGACGGCTGCCTTGGCGCGACCGAGCGCGGTTGACAGCGCTTCGTCTTCGGCCAAGCCGGGCAAGCCATAGCCCCGCAACGCCCGATCGAACGCTTGGCGCGTGGCGGTCAGCGCCACCGCGATCTCCCGCTGTTCCCGGCGCAGTGTTTCCAGACGAGTGGAACGCTCGACCAGCAGCGCGTGTTTTTGCAGCCATTCCGCCGCCGCGCCGGGCGACAGATCAGGCTGGCGGATAACGCCGGCGATCTCGGCCCAACGAGCGTCGAGCTGGCCGCGCTCCATCGCCAGCGCGGCGAACCGTTGCGCGAGATCGGCGCGCGCCTCCCGCATGGCGGCGATCCTCTGGCGCAAACTCTCAACGCTGGCGGCCCGCTTGGCGTCGGCGTGCAGCAAATCGGCCAAGCGGTCGGCTTCGCGCATGGCGGATTCGAAGGCCACCGGCAACGATTGCTCTGGCGCATAGTCCGCCGCCACGCGGTCGGGATCGACCGCGCGCTCGACATACGCTTGGCGAACCCGCCGCCAGCCATCGTCACGCCGCCGCCGCGCCTGGCAAACCTGGTCATGGGTGACGATTTCGCCAGAGGCGGCCAAACCACGCAATTCGCGCTCCCGCTCGCCAAGGTCCCGTTGCAGGATGCGGTCCTGATCCTTGAGCGAACGCTCATCCTCGGCCCATTGACGATAGCGGTCGCCGATTTCGTTCACCGTGGCCAGCAACGGTACGCGCAGCGCGATCAGGGCGTCGGGCGATCCATCCCACAACGCCGCCGCCTCGCGGGCGAGCGCGGTTGCCAGTTCGGCGCTTTCCCGCGCCAACTGGGCATGCTGGCCAGCAAGATCGCCGGGCGCGGCGGCCTGTTCGCGCGCTGCCTCCAGGGCGTCGAACGGCATGGGCGACGGCTGGGCATCCAAGTCGTTCCGCAGGCGTTGGAGCGTCCCAGCAAGCGCGCGTTCCCGCTCTTCCAGTTGTTCGTCCTTGATCGATCCGGCGTCGTGATCCGCCATCAGCGCCTGCGCCCGCGCCCGCGTCGTGGGCAGGGGCAACAGCGCGCGGATTCGTTCCAGCGGTTCGGCGGGCGCGAGTTCCGCCGCGAGCGCCGGGTCAATATCGCCCAATTTATCCGAGAGGGCTTGGCGCGCGGCGTTGAGTTCCGCTTCGAGCCGGGGCAGGCGCTCCAACGCGCCCCGGTAATCCTTGGCGGTATGATGCAGCCGCTCGATGGCGCTGGCGTGCGCCAGCAACGCCTCGCGTATCTGTAGCGTGGCGCGTTGCCGCTGCAACTCCTCCAGTGCCGCTTGCGCCTCCCGCTGATTTTCCTCGGCGTTGCGCCGGCGCGCCTCCGCCTCGATTCGCTGCTGCCCCGCTTCCGGCGGCAGCAGTGGAACCGTGGCCAGCGTGGCCAGTTCCCGACGCTTCGCCGCGCGTTCGGCGGTCAGCGGCAGGTGCGCGACGACCCGGGACAGCCGGCGCTGCTCCCCGCGCAGATTGGTCAGTTCCGCCCGCAGTTCCGCATGTTTCTTCCCGGTTTGGCGCTGGAGCCGCTCGGCCTGTTCCCAAGCGGAAGACCGCACCGTGGCCTCGCGCGCCCGCTTGCGCCGTTCGTCCAGTTCCCGGAGAGCCAAGTGGATCGCGCTGGTGCTGGCGCGCGGGCGAAACAGCTTGTCCGCCTCCTGACCGAGCTTGCCGAACAATTGGCGCAGGTCGGCCAGTCCCGCCGCCGCCGCGAACAGGCTTTGGCCGATTTCACCCTTGCCTTCGAGCAACGACTCGCTGCCGCGCGCCAGCCCCTCCAGATCGAGGCCGAACAGGGCGCGATACAATCCTTCGTCGAGGCCGCCCAGCACGCGGACCAAGGTGTCATCGGCCAGCGGCTGGTCGGTTTGTTCCTCGCCGCTGGCCTCGTCCAGCGCGAACAGGGTTTGCTTGCGCGCCTTGCGCCGCATCACCGCCAACCGGCCGTTGCTCGCGGTCGCCAGCACCGCGCCGACGCGCAACTGGGGATGGGGATGCACGAAATTGTCGGCGGTGCGTTCCTCGATCCCGAACAGCAGGCCGATAAGGGCGCGCAACGTGGTGGACTTGCCGGCTTCGTTCGGGCCGTAAATGACATGGAAATCCGGCCCGCCGGCGAAATCGAGGCGTCGTTCCGAAAAAGCGCCGTAGGCTTTCAGATAGAGGCGTTCGATTTTCACTCGACGCCCTCCTCCCCGGACAGCCGCGCCAGCAGTTCCGCTTCTGCCTCGTCCAGCAACTCGATCAGGATATCGGCGTCATCGAGACGCGCGGCGTCGCGCAAATCCACCGGCAGTTTCTGCAACAACTCGCCCAGCGTCTCCTCCGCCACCGCGCGCAGCAGCGCCGGATCGGCGGCGAACCGGCGCAATTCGCGCACCAGCAGCCCAACGGGATCGTCGCGCTCGGCGATGCGGTCGAGATCGAGTCGCGGGCGGGTGCGAAACTCGATTTTCTCGATCCAGGCCCGACCATTCGAGGCTTGGATGGCGGCGCCGCGTAGTTCATGCTCCACCGCGTCGGGCTGCGCGGCCAGCAGGCGATGCAGGGGACCGCCGCCCTGTAACTGGACCCGCACCGCCAGCATGCGGTCTCCCGCTTCGGCCAACCGTTGCCGCAAGCCCTGCATGGCGGCGTCCAGCAGCGCCTCCAGATCGGGCAGGCCGCCGATATCGAATGCCAGAGCCTCCCAGCGCATCACATCGAGGGCGACGGTCTGGCAGGCGATGTTCCCCTCCTCGACCGTCACCAGCACGCAGCCCTTGGGACCGGTTTCACGGATGTACCGGCCCTGGGTGTTGCCCGGATAGACCACCCACGGTTCGCGGCACACGACTTCGGCGGCGTGGATGTGACCGAGCGCCCAATAGTCGTAGCCCTTGCCACGCAGCACGTCGAGGGTGGTGGGCGCGTAGGGATCGTGACCGGGGCGACCGTTGAGCGAGGTATGCAGCAAGCCCAGATTGAAGCAGCCGGGAACCGGCGGCGGGTAATGCGCCGCCAGATCGGTCGCCACGGCGGCGGTGGCGAAGCTTTGCCCGTGCAGCGCGACGCCGAGGTCGGCGAAGACCTGGGTTTCGGGCCGGGAATCCGTCAGCAAGTACACGTTTTTTGGCAGGCGCAGGGCCTTGGTGAGCCGACTGGCGGCGTCGTGATTGCCGCGCACGAGCGCGACGACAATCCCTTCCTCGGCCAACCGAGTCACGCCCTTGGTGAAAAACAGCCCGGTGTTGTGATCGGGCCAGTCGCCGTCGTAAAGATCGCCGGCGATGACGACGAAATCCACTTTATGGTCGAGCGCGACGGCGATCAGGTTCTCGAAGGCGCGGCGGGTGGCGCCGCGCGCTTCATCGACCGGAGCACCGTCGTAACGGTCGAGACCCCGGAGCGGGCTGTCGAGGTGCAGGTCGGCGGCGTGCAGGAAACGCATGGCGCGGAGCAGTCGTGGACTGTAGATAAAGTCCGACGCGGGTTCAGGGTTCGATCCGGCTGCCGAGCACCTTCAGGAACGCGCGCAGCCAGGCGGGATGGGCCGGCCAGGCCGGCGCGGTGACCAGGTTGCCATCGACATGAGCCTGATCCAGGCCGATGGCGGCATAGCAGCCGCCGGCGCGTTCCACGTCGGGGCCAACCGCCGGGTAGGCGGAACAGGTGCGTCCTTCGAGCACGCCGGCCGCCGCCAGCACCTGCGCGCCGTGACAGATAGCGGCGATAGGTTTTTGGGTCGCGGCGAAGTGGCGAACGATGTCGATCACCTTGGGATTGAGGCGGATGTATTCCGGCGCCCGCCCGCCGGGGATCACCAGGGCATCGTAATCCTCGGCCCGAACCTCGGCGAAGGTGGCGTTGAGGGTGAAGTTGTGGCCTGGTTTCTCGCTGTAGGTCTGGGCGCCGTCGAAGTCATGCACCGCGGTGCGCACCTGCTCGCCAGCTTGCTTGTCCGGGCAAACGGCCTCGACCGTGTGTCCGACCATTTGCAGGGCCTGAAACGGCACCATGACCTCGTAGTCTTCCACGTAATCGCCGACCAGCATCAAAATTCGCTTGGCGCTCATCTGGGTACTCCTTAGAAAAGGTTTTGCGGGGGTGGGTTCGCGACTGGGATGCGATTAAGCGTAGATTGAGGACGCCTTCACCGCCAGCCAGGGCCAATACCATTCGGTGCTGGACGTGCCATTGGGCGAGGATGCCGGTCGTACCCGTCGCGATCACTCGGCCCAAAATCTGGCCCTGATCTCCCGCATGGCTCGCAACGCGCCGCGCCGCCCTCAGCGATGACGACCGGTTGCGCTTGCTCCTTGGCTACTGCATAGCATGATTCCACGAGAGCATCAGCACCACCCAGATTTACACCAACATCGGGCGGGAGCGGATGGAGAAAATTAGCGCGGGGCCTTCACCGTTTATTGAAGCGGTCTCCAAATAGCCAAACGCAGCATAAACTCAACGCCATCAATGACATTTTTTGCATCAATAGTTCCCCCCATTTTTGACATATAAGTCTTTGCTACAAACAGCCCTTGTCCCCGATGTTCTTTATTATTGTCGTCCTGATCGGAGACGCCATACTCGAATATCCTGCCGATCAAACCATCTGGTATATATGGTCCCTTGTTGTGGATCGTGATGACGGCGGCATTGTCGTTTGTCTCCAATCGAATCGCGATGTCTGTATCGGAAGGTCGATAGCGATTCGCGTTGACGAGAATGTGGGTAATTACGTCTTCCAACAAAGACTCGTCGGCACGCACCATGACGGGCTTTTCGCTGCCAGAGTACGTGACCATTGGAATACCAGCGGCAGGTGCATTCTCTGCAACATGTTCAAGAAAATTTGCTACATCTAGGGGTTCAATTTGAACTGTGGCTTTTTGAAAAGCCTCATCGGGAGCTGCGTTACCGTATAGTCTTTGTACGGCATCCAGCATTCTTTTGATATATCGGTGACCTTCATCATCTTTGCCGTACAACGCGGACAGGGATTGCAACGGAGATCTGATCTCGTGCCCTACCGCGAGCCACATGTTTTTATCTTGTTCAAGTCTAATTTTCTCTTTATCAATATCCTCATTGACACGTTGAAGAAGCTGGTCGAGGCGCTTGCGCGCGTCTTCGAGATTGGAAACCAGATACAGATTCGTACCGATCATCAAAATGGTGAACGACGTAATGTTAATTATGCCGTTAGCAATGCTGAACGATTTGGGTAAGTGCGATGCCCATTGGGAGACTTCCTGCTCAAGAAGGATCGCGATCACCATTTCAATCACGAACAGAATTAGCCAAAAAATTGTGGTGTTCCGGTTAAGCATAAGAGAAGCGATGAGTGGACAGAATGCAGCCCATATAGAAATCAATCCTGATTTAAATAATCCACCCAGAGCGGATTGGAGTGCGAGCGCCCAAATCAACAAAACAAAAATGTTGAGATTGACATAAACGATAAAATTCTTGGTCAAGATAAAACCAATAAGAATAAAAAGTATCAGTGCGACAAAAATAAAATTCATTGCCGCAGCCAGCCAATAGTGCAGTGCAATAAAAGCAACCCCCCACAATGACGTAAGTAGAATTCCGATAAGTTGAGCCTGAACCATAGATACCTTGCGGATTTTTGTCAGCTCGTCATCGGCGGGCAATACAACAGCGACATGTATATGCCGGATAAACTTTTTATAGACCAACGATATTGGCTTCATTACGCGACGGCTGAATCCTTCAGTTTTTTCATCTTCGCGATTTGGGTTATGGGTCAACCCACCGTAACCCCCGCATGGGAACGTTTTCGATGCGGTCAAAACCGGGATCGATTTCTCGAAACGCCTCTCGGATGGTGCTCAAGTGCTTGCGGATGTTGTCTTTGTTACGGCCGCTCTTAACCACCTTGAAAAGCTCATCGTAGGTAACCGTAGCGCCTCTATGCGCATACAGCGTGCTCAGGATTCGCTGTGCGGTCAATGGCAGGTTGAGAGGTTTGTTCTTCCAAATTGGTCGTGCCTGCTTCAGGGGATCAATGTTCAGTTCGTCCCCAGTTTTACCGCAGGCCTCGTTCCGGGGGTTGTTCCGCACTTCACGCAGGATGTCGAGCAAGGTTTCGATAAAGTCATGTTCCTCGACGGGCTTCTGTAGATAGTCCCACGCATCCAGCGCCTTCATGATGCCGCGATAGATTTCTGCTGGCATCCCGGAGACCACCAAGACCGGCGAGCCATGCAACCGATTGATCGCGTTGATGATAGCGACACCAGCGTTGCGCTCCCTGCCCAACTCAATGTCCAAGACGACGAGGTCATACGCTTCCCGCGTAACTGCCTGTTCGGCATCGTCACGGGCGAACCATTGATCCACGCGCACGTCTGGTTTTGCTGTTTCGATCCAACCGCGAAGCTGATTGCTTGTGGGACGGTCATCTTCGATGACGGCTATTTTCAACATGTTAGCGATCCTCAGAAGGGAAGGGATTCGAGCAATTATCCCTTTCTTTACCGGAATAGTCAGGCATTTACCGTGAAGGTTTCTTCACGGATGCAGACCGAATACTCTCATGGCAGGCGCGTGGTCGCCGCGCCGTGAGCACTTTCGGCATATGCAGACTCTTATTTGCTCACGGGGATCTATGGAAAATGGGATTCAACGCTCAAGCAGCGTTTTATCCGAACTAATAAAACTTTTGGAGATCGACATGAAACTGACCAAGAATTGGACGTTCACCAGTATTACCTTATCCATCAGCTTCGCTCTAGGGACTGGTCTCGCATTTCCTAGTCATGCGAGTTGGTTCAGTGATGTAACCGGTGTAGATATAAACATTGGACAAGGTACTGTGGATATACAACCGCCCCGTCTACCCAGTTTGCCAGGGCGTCCGTGTGAGGCATTGGGGGTTCCGTGCATTGATGTTGGTAGAGAAGCTGAGCGAATACTGAGGGAAATTCAAGCGCAGGGGTTTTCTCCAACTCTTGAAGGGTGGTTGCTTCAATCTCGCAACGATGCTTTAAATGGAGGAGCATCGCCTATCCCAAATTACATTAGGCAACAACTCAATGGGTTTTATGATCAAGATATTCTCAACCGAGCGCGTTATAAAGTTGGTGATAATGGCCTACTAAATTTAGGTCGCCTTGCCCCACTTGCGATGGATGGCGCTGCTATTACTTTGATTGATGTCATTGTCTTTCATCATCCTGCTGATGTAGATAACATTTCTTTATGGGTGCATGAACTGATGCACGTTAAGCAATATCGAGATTGGGGAACTCGCGACTTTACTATTCGATATCTCCGTGATCCAGTGCATGATCGAAATCCGGTCGAAAATGAAGCTCGTGAAGCAGAGAGAGCATTTCAGCGGTATTCTTATCAGTCACATCCTTATCAAAATGCCCCAATTTATTCACCGCAATACTCCGGGCGTGTGATTAGAGGCTCACAGTATATTAACTATAGCCCTCACGTTCAGATGAGTCCAACCTATCCTCGGTGATAACCTTTTTAAGGATGAGCAAGTACTCCTCGGCTGTGCCAGGGAGTATTTGCTTTTGCCAGCCTCCCAAAAGCCTCCTCAACTGCTCCGGTATCCACTCTTCCTGCTGTTCCTCTCCCACTCCCAGCGTCACCGCCGCCTCGCCCGGCCTCGGCCAGAACTTGCACCACGACCTCGCCCCGCGCCGCGATGAGATCAAGCTACGACCCCAGTTCCTGCCCTGCCGGGTCGTTGTCGGTCGCTAGATCACAGCGGGGGGCCTTGGCATTTTTTCGAGTGCGGCGGCGATCCGGGCGGGGGGAAGATCGATGTCCGGCAGCAGGCTGGCACTGGTGGCCAGCGCCCAACTGATCCCGTCGGGTTTGTAGCCGAACAGGGTCGCGCCGCGCAGGTACAGTACCGAGACGAAGGCGATGTGGACGCCGAGGGCCAAACAGTGACTCCGACCATCAGTCAGAATGTTATTATTTTTGTAATAACAGCGAGGGTGTTTTCCCATGGTCGAACTCAAGGTCCGCAAATTCGGTAACTCGCTCGGCGTCGTGCTACCCAAGGAGGTCATCAACCGCTTGCGCACCCAAGATGGCCAGACCCTGTTTCTGGTCGAAGCGCCGGACGGCGGCTACCGGCTGACGCCCTACGATCCCGCCTTCGAGCAGAAAATGGCGAAGGCCGAAGCGATCATCGCCCGCTATCGCAACACGCTGCGCGTGCTCGCCCAGTGACCGAGCCGCTCTGGATCGAGGAACGCGACGCGCTCGCGCTGCACGACCGTTTGCTCGCGTTGCACGGCGGCGCGGCGGGCCTGCGCGACGGCGGCTTGCTCCAATCCGCCCTTGCCAGGCCGCAACAGACTCATGCCTATGCGGATGCACCCGACCTGCTCGATTTGGCGGCGGCCTATGCGGCGGGCCTCGTGCGCAATCACCCTTTCATCGACGGCAACAAACGCACCGGCTTCGTGGTCGGCATCCTGTTTCTTGAACTCAACGGTTACCGCTTCACCGCCAGTGAGGCGGATGCCGCGCAAGCCGTCTTGGCGCTGGCGGCTGGCACGCTCGATGAGGCGGGCTACGCGGCTTTTCTTGGCGCGAATAGCCAACACGCATGACGACTGTCATGCCAGACGACTCCGTTCGTGTAAGGTTTGAATCTCTTCTTGCAAGTCGGCCGCGTCGTAGTGCGCTTCGATTCGCTGCGGACCGAGCCATTGCCGAAACGCCCACAGCGTCAGACCGGCCAGTTCAGCCCACGCCTCAATGCGGAACAGGCGGGCGGCTTTATTCTTCGGTTCACTCGAACAATTCGGCGTGCGTGCCGGCGCGAACGAAGACGATCAAACCGCTGGCGGGTGCTTCGGCGAGGCGGTAGATCAGCAGGAAATCCCCGCCGATGTGGCATTCCCGGCATCCCTTCCACTCGCCTTGCAGCGGATGGTCGAGCCATTCCGGGCCGAGCGGGGCGTCACCGGCGATCAGCAGCAGCATGGCCGCCTTCAACCGTGTCAGATCGTACCGGCCGGAGCGGCTCCGCTTCCAGTCCTTGAGAAACGCCTTGGTGTAATCGACCCGCCGGGGCAGCGCGGCCCGCCTAGCGCTCGCCGGTTTCTTGGCAGCGCGGCCCGCCTAGCGCTCGCCGGTTTCTTGGTCGAGGGCATCGAACAGCGCCTCGGCGTCGGCGAAACGAGCGCGGCGCGCGCCGATGATCGTCTCGGCCTCGGCCAGCGCGGCGCGCGTTTCAGCGTTGGGCGCTTTCAGCTTGAACGGCAGGCGTTGTTCGGCCACCACTCGCGTCAAAAACACCCGCACCGCATCCGACAAGGACAGCCCCATCGCCGCCAAGATATCCGCCGCTTAGGTTTTGAGGGTTTCGTCCACCCGAATGTGAACCATCGTGGTCGCCGCCATACCCATCACCTCATTGTTTCTCAATTGAGATTTTTTGTATCTCAATCGGCCGATAAAGGCAATCGTTGGCCGATTTTGATCGATGCTAGTTTGCCTTCCCCGCGCCCTTGAACAGAAACACCCGGACCGAGATGACCATGGCGGCGATCATGCCGGCGAAGATGTACAGCTCGGTGTCTCCCGTGCCGATGGCGCGATAGCGCGCACGAAGATGATCCCGATGAATACGATGGATCGAATCGGTTATGCTGACGCAAGAATCGCGGAAGCGCGATCCGTTCGTGGAAGATGCGTACCCTAACTGAAGGAAAATACCCATGCTGACCCGGTCCCCGACTCAATCGAGAACCCCCGCGAAAGGCTTGCGTGGCGGCTGGATCTTGCTGTTGAGCCTCCTGGTCGCGCCAGCGTTGGCGGCGAACAAGTGCGTCGAACCCAGCGGACGGATTTTCTATCAGGCCGCGCCGTGTCCGGCGAACGCGCGCGGCGGCGACATGAATTTGAATATCAACCAGCCGTTTACCGGCCAGGCCAAACCGCCCGCATCCGAGGGCGCGTCCGCCACTCCGACCGACAGCCCGGCTGCACCCCCCCAAAGTCCAAGCCCAACCCCGGACCCCGCCGCGCGGCCCAACCCGGATACGGCGCACCAGCCGGCGTCAGGGTAGGCGTCCATCGTGGAAGACCGATTCGACGGGGCGCCAGTTAAGGTTCCCGCACCAGCCGGAAACCCAGATCGTCGCTGAGTGGATCGGCGCCCGCGCGCCAGTTGCCGCCGCGAATCGCCACGGCTTCCGGCGGGCGCGGCGCGCAGCGCCGTTCCTGACCCTCGTATTCCGCGCGATATTCGGAACAGGTCCATTCCCGGCCTTGGCCGCCGGGATCATAAACGCCGAGCCCGGCCCGGGCGGCGTATTCCCATTCCGCCTCGGTCGGCAACCGGTAGGAATGGTCGGTCTGGCGGGCGAGCCAAGCGGCGTAATCTGTGGCCTCGCGCCAGGTCACCCGCGCTGGACTATCAGGTCCCGCGCCCGGTGCCGGCTCCGGCGCGGCGCGGCCCGAGGCTTCGGCGAAACGGCGGTAGGCTTCCAGGCTGATCTCGCGGCGGCTGATCGAGAAACCGGCGTCCCGCGCCGCCGCCAGATCCGGCTCCAGCGACGCGGACGGCTCCCGGCCATCGGCCGCGGGCGGCTCCCCGGTGGAGGGGCGAGCGGGTGGAACAGCCGAAGCG
>WBUJ01000100.1 GCA_008933795.1 Candidatus Contendibacter sp.
TGGATACGCTCTGCATCGGTCAGACGAACAATATATTTGGGCAGCGGCATGGTCAGGCTCCGGGTCGGGGAAACCCCTGCAGGAAAACCCATGCCCTACTTAAAGTCAACTTAGGTCGGTTGAAACAGTAGAATTTCCAATTTGATGCCTCGCAGACTGGCCGGTAATGATGCGCCGCTGAGGGGAATATCGATCGTGGAGTTGGCTCTATTCGCGGGGGTGCGGGCGCTGGTGTAGTGCAGTTGGAAGGGCGTCCCGGTGACCGGCAGGGCTTCGCCCAAGGTCTGGCTCAGACAGTCGATGATCGAGCCGGACTCTTCGCAATCCTTTTTCGGGCGGTCACTGGGCGAGGTCGGTGGTTTCACCTGCGGCGGCTTGGCGTCCGACGGGGGACCAAAGGGCCAGTTGCAATCCCACGGGGTGAAGTGGGTGATCGGCACCCGCCACAGGCTTTGCCCGGCGCGGTAGAGCGTCGCCAGTTGTTGCCGCTCGGCATCGGTCACGCCCAGCGCGCTCAGGGTGGCGTCGTCGTCGGCCGCCCCGTCGCCGTTGGTGTCGAGATCAGCCAGGCCGCTGGTGAGGCTGAGGATTTTGATCACCTGGCCATTATCCGAGGGAATCCAGGCGGCCTTGACCTGGTCGTAGTAACCCATCGGCACGATGCCGCCGACCGGGAAATTCAGGAAGTTTTCGACATAGACATACACCGGTTTGTCGAAGCGCACCTCTTGATTCGGCGCTTCGTCGGCGCTCAGTTCCACCGCGTAGGTATAGCCGGCAACGGACCCGGCATGGTCTGCGGGCCGTTCTCGCCTACGGTGTACTCGGTGGCGCGGACGTTTAGGGTGGTGAGCGGAACCCCGTTGACCGTGGCGGTCGTCCCTTGACTAAAGAACAGCGTCGCCTGGCGGGTCCCGTCGCTATCGGTGACGACGCTGCCCCGCGCGACTTGAATCGGGGTCGCGGCGCTGAGGTCAATGGTCGTGACCTGGGGATCGAGCGGGATCATCACCACGTCATCAAGGACGACGTAATCCTGCCACGGGACATTCGCTTGCCGTTGCACCGGCAGGTAGCCCTCCTTGATGTAATTGAGGGTGAGAATCCCGCCGCCGTTGACCGCTAGATCGAACATCCCATCGGCCCGGCTCAGGGTCTGGCCGAATTCGGGATGATTGAGGATGGTCATCGTGACGCCCGACAGCGGGTTGTTCTGCTTGTCCAGCACCCGGCCGCGAATCACCGCGCTGCGCACCGGGTTGATCATCCCCTCGGCGACGCCGGTTTGAATCGGGTTGGCGCCGGTGTAGAGGAAATTCGTCACGGCGTAATGGGTGGTGGCGACGGTGGGATCGATGGGCGGGGCGACGGTGCTAGGGTCGGGCGGCAAGCCACCGCCGTCGTTGGCTGGATCGACCGTGATCGTCACGGTATCGAAGGCGCTCTTTTCGCTGTCGCTGGCGGTCAGCTTGAGCACATAGGTTCCGGCCGCCGAGAAGGTTGCGGTGGTGTCTTTCTTCTTGTCGTCACCGAACGTCACCGCGCCGGGGCCGCTGTCCTTGGACCAGGTGATCGTGATCGCGCCGGGGGGATTGGGCAAGCCGTCGTCGGTGACCGTGCCGCTCAGATTGGCGCTCGCCGGCAGGGTGATGATCTGATCGGTCCCCGCGTTGACCTGTGGAGCCTGATTGGTGGGGGGTGGCGCGGCCAGGGTGATCCGGGCATCAATGCGGAAATTCAGATGGGCGCCTTCAACTTTCCCCAACAGCGCGATCAAATCCACCGGGCTGTCGGCATCCCCCGGGGGATCGGTCGCCAATGGAGCGATGCCCGCCCAGTCATTCGTCTGCCCGTCGCGCACGAACGCCGCCCAGACCAGGCCCGCGCCCGCGCCCGCGCCCGCGCCCGCGAGAGTGACCACCAGCACCAGCAGTTTCGCCGCTCCGGGATGTCGCCGCCCGTAACGCAGCGCCCCGCCCAGCAAGGCGACGAGCAACGCCAGGGTCAGCGGATTCAAGCCGGGAATGGCGGTCGCGTCCGAGGCGCCCGGCCCGGTGGGAAACAGGATGCCGCCGCCCTGACCGTTCCCGGTCAACAAAGCGTCACTGGCCTGACCCGCCGCCGAGATCACGCCCAGCCGCAGCGGGCCAGGGCCGTTCAATTGCGCCAGTGGCAGGAAGGTCTCGATCACCGCCGCGCCGCTAGTTCCGTTGCCGAGACCCACTGGCCAGCCGCCGGGGTCGCTCCACACCGCCGCGCCAAACCCGCCGCTCACACAGGTTTGCAACTGGACGCCGCCGACCGTCGCGGTAGCCGTTCCCACGGTGACCGTGGTCACCAGCCGTTGATCGACTCCAGCAAAATCGCCGCCGACGGTCGTGACCGTACACCCCGTCGCGGGGTTATTGTCGGTGTCCAGCAGAATCTGGTATTCAGCGGAGGTGGCTTGCCCCCACGCCGCGCTAACCAGTAGCAGACTGAGAAGAAGTCCGCACAGGAAGTCAGTTACCCCCCCCGATTTTGGCGCGACGTGTGCATGGCGAAACTCCCAATAATCTTTACAGTGCTTTTGCTTATCGCCCGACAGGCTAATGAGACATACCTGTACCTTAATCGTGCGGAACTGTCAATAATCTAGAACGTAATGTTTGTAGAGATCAATCTCCCTCTCGCGGTGGATGTCGTTTTGCTCTTTCACCCCACGACCCTACGAAAGAATCTCGGCAAAAGCAGTAAACTGTGGCCCTGATCAGCCCCGTAACCGGCGGGAGAACCGTCCCGTGGAAAACAACCACTCCATCATCTTTCGCAGCGGCCTGACCATGGGCGGCATCGTGTTGCTGGCGCTGCTGAGCATGATCAGTTCGGTGTTCATCGCCGAATCCAGCAAGGGCGCCGCCGCCGCGATCAACCTGGCGGGTTCGCTGCGCATGCAGTCCTATCGCATCGCCACCCGCCTGCAAAATCCCGTCGGCGCCGAGACCAACCACACGGTGGAAGTCGCTCGGGAAATCAGCGAATTCGAGCGCCGACTGGAGCGGCTCTGGCAAACCGGCGCCATTGCGCCGACGGCGGGCGATCCTCGAAACCGGACGCTCCGAACGATTGAATCGTTCTGGCGCGAGACCCTGCGGCCGATCCTGGAAACCTCGGCCGCGGACGCGCCGCCGACCACCGCCTACCTGCGTCAGGTGGATGACTTTGTCGCCAAGTTGGACGCCTTCGTCAAACTGCTGGAACAGGATACCGAGGCCAAAATCCTGTTGCTGCGGCTGGTGCAGGGCATCGCGTTGTTCATGATCCTGGTGCTGATTTTTGCCGCCATGTACCAGTTGCACACGGGCGTGGTGGCGCCGTTGCGCGAACTGGTGGAACTGGCGAGCAAGGCGCGCGGCGGCGATTTGTCGGTTCGCGCCCATCACGTTGGCAACGACGAACTGGGGGTGCTGGGGCACGCCTTCAATCTGATGGCGGCCGACTTGTCAGCGATGTACGCCGATCTGGAAGCGCGGGTCGAGCAGCAAACCCAGGCGTTGCGTCTCAGCAATCGCTCGCTGGAGCTGCTGTACCGCGCCGCCCGGCGTCTCGGCGAGTCGGCCCCCGACGAAGCGACCTACCGGATGCTGTTGACAGAAATCGAAAAGCTGACCGGCATGGGCTCGGTTACGCTCTGCCTGATGTATCCCGCCGCCCGCCAGGCTACCCAGGTGTTCTCGGCCCAGCCGCGTCCGACGGCGGTTCCATCATTTTGCACTCGCCCGAACTGCGACGTTTGTTTGATAGACGGCGCCACCCATCCGCTCGGCGCCGGCAACGACGCATTTTCGATCCCGGTCAAGGATCAGGAGCAGCAGTTTGGCGTTCTGGTCGTCCGCAACCCCGGTTTGGAATCGGTCGCCGCCTGGCAATTGCCGCTCTTGGAAGCGGTGGCGCGCAATATCGCCGCCGCGCTGCGGGCCAACGAGCAGACCGAGCATCGCCGACGGCTGGCGCTGCTGGAGGAACGCAACGCCATCGCCCGCGAGCTGCACGATTCCCTGGCGCAGTCGCTGTCCTACCTGAAGATTCAGATCAGCCGCCTGCAAACCTTGCTCGGCGGCGCGGAGCCGACCCCGGAGGTCCGCGATATCGTCGCCGAACTGCGCGAGGGCCTGAGCAGCGCCTACCGCCAGTTGCGGGAACTGCTCGCGACCTTCCGCCTGAAGATGGAACATCCCCGGCTGGAGGATAGCTTGCGCGATGCGGTGGAGGAATTCAGCCGGCGCGGTCGGCTACCCGTCGAACTGGACTGCGCCGGCTGGCAGTGCGCGCTCAGTCCCAACGAGCAGATTCACGTCATGCAAATCGTCCGGGAAGCCTTGAACAATGCGGTGCAACACGCGCGCGCCAGCCGGATCGTGGTCCAGTTACGCAGCCCGAGCGCGAGCGAGGCTATTATCGGCATCAGCGACGATGGCGTTGGTTTACCGATCAAACCCGAGCGCGAGAACCATTTTGGTCTCAACATCATGCGTGAACGAGCGCGGCGCCTGGGCGCCGCGCTGGAGCTGCAATCCCGGCCCGCTGGCGGCTTGCTGGTGCGGCTACGGTTTGTTCCCACCGCCCACCGGGAGGCGGCAACCGGGATCGAAAGCGAGGCGAACCATGCTTGACGAGGTCCAGACGGTTTTGGTCATCGACGATCATCCGTTGATGCGCAAGGGGATTCTGCAACTCATCGCCCTGGAGGACTCCCTGCGCGTCGTCGGCGAGGCCGGCGAGGGTCGCCAGGGTCTGGAACTGGCCCGACGACTCCAACCGGATTTGATTTTGCTGGACCTGAACATGCGCGGATTGAGCGGTCTGGACACGCTGAAGGCGCTCAAGACCATCGATCTGGATAGTCGGGTGATCATCCTCACCGTCTCCGACAGTGAGGATGATGTGGTCGCGGCGCTGCGGGCCGGCGCCGACGGCTATTTGCTCAAAGACATGGAGCCCGAGGACGTTCTGGACAGCCTCAAGGCCGCAGCGCAGGGCCGGATGGCGCTCGGCAAGCGGATCGCGGAAATTCTGGCCGACGCCCTGCGCCACGAAAGCCAGATCAAGCCAGCGGACAGCGCCAAGCTGACCGAGCGGGAGCGGGAAATCCTCTCGCTGATCGCCGTGGGTCACAGCAACAAACTGATCGCCCGCGAGTTGAAAATCACCGAGGGCACCGTGAAGGTGCATGTCAAGCATTTGTTGCGAAAACTGGATCTGGTTTCGCGGGTCGAGGCGGCAATCTGGGCGGTCAAAAGCGGCTTTCGCAAGTAGCGGGGCGGATCGGCTAAAAAACCCGCACGCTCGCAGCAATGCCTGCCATGGAGAAGCGCCAGGTATTCCGAGATACCACCAAAGGGTTATTCATCTCCCGCCGCAATCCCTCTTAACCCGGCGGTTCCACTCTAAAAAATATTATAAATCAGTCGGTTGGATAAAGACAACCGAATATCCCCAAAGAAGTAGATTCTCGTTGCGGCCCTTTGAAAACGGACGAAAAAACCTTGATGAGTATCAAGGTTTAAGCCCCTGGTGCGCGTAGTATCGCACTTGCAGCATTTTCGCGAGGTCCGCCATGGCTACGCTCCAAAAAAAACAAATTTCCGTTCTGACGATGAACACCATGGCCTTTGCGGTGAATTTTGCCGTGTGGGTCATGTTTTCCGTCATTGGGATCAAGATCAAGGCTGAACTGAATCTCAACGAAACCGAATTCGGCCTGCTGGTGGCCACCCCGATCCTGACCGGTTCGCTGGTGCGCCTGCCGCTGGGCATCCTGACCGACCGCTACGGCGGGCGGATCGTGTTCTTCATTCAGATGCTGCTGGTGTCGATTCCGACCTGGCTGGTCACCTACGCCACCGAATATTGGCAATACCTGGTGCTGGGTCTGTTCGTCGGGCTGGCCGGCGGTTCGTTCGCGGTGGGTATCGCCTACACCTCGGCCTGGTTCAGCAAGGAGCGGCAGGGCACGGCGATGGGCATTTTCGGCGCCGGCAACGCCGGTTCCTCGCTGACCAAGTTCATTGCCCCCATGATCATTGCCGCCACCGGCGCCTGGCAGATGGTCCCCAAGGTTTACGCCGTCGCCATGGTGGTCATGGCCGTGCTGTTCTGGTTCTTCACCTACACCGACCCGCTGCACGAAAAGGGCGAACAGGAGAATCGGCCCCGCCCGTCCCTGGGCCAGCAGCTCATGCCGCTGATTGACCCACGGGTATGGCGCTTTGGCCTGGCCTACGCCTTCGTGTTCGGCGGTTTTGTGGCGCTGGCGCTGTGGCTGCCCAAGTACTACGTCGGCGAATATGGCCTGCCGCTGGCCGCCGCTGCATTCCTGACCATCTTCTTCGACCTGCCCTCCGGCGCGATCCGCGCCCTGGGCGGCTGGGCCTCGGACAAGTGGGGCGGCAACACCGTCACCTGGTGGGTGCTGTGGATCAGCCTGATTAGCCTGTTCCTGCTCAGCTATCCGCCGACCACCCTGGTCGTTCACGGCATCAAGGGCGAAGTCTCGGTCAATCTGGCCGTGGGCATCGTCCTGTTCACGGTGCTGGTGTTCGTCGTCGGCATGGCGCAGGGCTTCGGCAAGGCCAGCGTCTATCGCAGTCTGGCCGACCATTATCCCACCCAGATGGGCGTGGTCGGCGGCATCGTCGGCCTGATCGGCGGCCTGGGCGGCTTCGTCCTGCCGATCATGTTCGGCGTCGCCGCCGACGCCATCGGCGTGCGCAGCAGTTGCTTCATGCTGATGTTCCTGCTGGTAATCGCCACCATGCTGTGGACCTGGGTGGCCGAGAAGAACGAGCGCGAAGACATTCTGGACCGCCACGCCGACGTTCGCGCCGAACTGGCGGGCGCCGAACTGGCCGACCGGGTGCATCGGCGCCGGCATTTGCTGGTGGACTGGCGGCCGGACGACGAAAGCTTCTGGCAACAGGTGGGCCGGCGCATCGCCAACCGCAACCTGTGGCTGTCCATGCCCGCCCTGCTGCTGGCCTTCGCGGTCTGGGTGGTGTGGAGCGTGATCGTGGTCAAGTTGCCCAAGGTTGGTTTCCAGTTCACCCCGAACCAGTTGTTCTGGCTGGCGGCGCTGCCGGGCCTGTCCGGCGCGCTCTTCCGGGCGCTGTATTCCTTCGTGGTGCCGATCTTCGGCGGGCGCAACTGGACCGTGTTCAGCACCGCCCTGTTGTTGTTGCCGACCCTGTGGATCGGCGTCGCGGTGCAGGACATCAACACCAACTACGCGGTGTTCGTGGTGATTGCCCTGCTGTGCGGCCTGGGCGCGGGCAACTTCTCCTCCAGCATGGCCAACATCAGCTTCTTCTACCCGCAGCGGATGCAAGGCACCGCGCTGGGCCTGAACGCCGGCGTTGGCAACCTCGGCGTCGGGCTGGCGCAGTTGATCACCCCGATTGCGATTTATGGCGGGGCGTTGTTGATTCTGGGCGGCAGCGCCCAGAATCTGACCGATGACAGCGGGGCGACCACGCAAATCTGGTTGCAGAACGCCGGCTTCATCTGGGTGCCGTTCATCGTTGCCGCCGCCGTCGCCGCTTATTTCGGCATGGATAACATCGCCACGGTCAAGGCCGGTTTCGCCGAGCAGGTGGCGATTTTCCGGCACAAGCACCAGTGGTTGATGAGCTGGCTCTACACCGGCACCTTCGGCTCGTTCATCGGCCTGGCCGCCAGTTTCCCGATGCTGGTCAACACCGAGTTTCCGACGGTGGACGCCTTCAAGTTCGCCTTCATCGGCCCGCTGCTGGCGGCGCTGGTGCGGCCCATCGGCGGCTGGTTGGCCGACCGGCAGGGTGGCGCGGCGATCACCTTCTGGAGCTTCGTGGTCATGGCAGTGGCTCCGCTGGGCGCCCTACTGTTCCTGCCCGGCGCGGAGGGCGGCGGCAGCGTGGTGGGGTTCGTGCTGATGTTCCTGATCCTGTTCCTCGGTGCGGGCATCGGCAACGGCTCGACCTTCCGCATGATCCCGACCATCTTCCGCGTACTGCGCGAGCGGCAAGCCACTGGCCAAGGCGAAGCGGCGCTGGAACAGGCGCGGCGCGTGGGGATCACCGAGGCCGCCGCGACGCTGGGCTTCAGTTCGGCGGTCGCGGCCTTCGGCGGGTTCTTCATCCCCATCGCCTACGGCACGTCCATCGGGCTGACCGGCGGGTTCCAGAGTGCGCTGATTTTCTTCAGCCTGTTTTACCTGAGCTGCCTGTTCATCACCTGGAAATGGTATTCGCGCCGCGAGGCCGAGGTGCCGTGTTGAGAAATCCCCCCAACCCCCCTTTGCCGAAGGGGGGTGGCGAAGCCGGGGGGATTTGCTGAATCCAATCAATTTCCTTTCCGCGACTGGAGCACGAAAACTCTATGACCGAACACAACCCCCGCACTTGGTTGAGTACCTGGACCCCGGAAGATCCGGGGTTCTGGGAATCAACCGGGAAATCGCTGGCCTGGAAGACGCTGACCATCACTACGTTGAACCTGATGATGGCCTTCATCGTCTGGTTCCTGGTCAGCGCTTTGGTCGTACGCCTGCCCAACATCGGCTTCAAGCTGACGCCAAATCAGTTGTTCTGGCTTGCGGCGATGCCGGGGCTGGCCGCCGGCATCCTGCGCGCCATTCACACCTTCCTGATTCCGCTGTATGGCACCCGCCATGTCGTGGCCTTCTCGACCCTGTCGCTGTTGATCCCAGCTCTCGGCTGGTTCTACGCGATCCAGGATCCGACCACGCCCTACGCGGTGCTGTTGCTACTGTCGTTCCTGGCCGGACTGGGCGGGGGCAACTTCTCGTCGTTCATGCCCTCGACCAGCCTGTTCTTTCCCAAGCGCCTGCAAGGCACGGCGCTGGCGATCCAGGCCGGTATCGGCAATTTCGGCGTCAGCGTGGTGCAGTTCGTCACGCCGTGGATCATCGGTTTTGCGCTGTTTGGCACGCTGGCCGGCGCGTCTCAAACCTTTGTGCCTTCCGTGCCGGGCGCCGCTACCAAGCCGATGTGGTTGCAAAATGCAGCATTTATTTATGTACCGTTCATCGTGGTTTTCGCCATCGCTGCTTGGGCGATGTTGAAGTCGGTGCCGGTGCGGGCCAACTTCCGCGAACAGCTCGACATCTTCCACTTCAGCAACCTGCACGGTTTCTGGATGACCTCGCTGTACATCATGACCTTCGGCTCGTTCTCCGGCTTCGCCGCCACCTTCCCGCTGATGATCAAGCAGATGTACACGGTGCTGCCGGGTGGCCCGGACCCGCTGGCCTGGGCCTTCCTTGGCCCACTGGTCGGTGCTACCGCACGGGTGATTGCCGGCCCGATCTCCGATAAATTGGGCGGCGCCATCGTCACCCATTGGTCCGGCATCGGCCTGCTGGCCTGCGCCATCGGCGTGACCTTCTACACCCATCCCACCTCGATGGCTGATTTCCCGCTGTTCGTCGGGTTGATGCTGGGCGTGTTTTTCTTCAGCGGCGTTGGCAACGCCAGCACCTTCAAGCAGATGCCGATGATTTTCGAGCCGCGCCAAGCCGGTGGCATCATCGGCTGGACTTCGGCGATGGCCTCGTTCGGGCCGTTCATCTTCGGGATGTTGATCGGCTGGTCGTTCGCCGCCACAGGCTCGCCCAACGCCTTCTTCTACGGCTTGGCGGTTTTCTACCTGTTCAACATCGCCATCAACTGGTGGTGCTACGCCCGCAAAGGGGCGGAGAAGCCATGCTGAACGCAGTGAAGAGTGAAGAGGAAAGAGTGAAGAGTGCTCGCCACTCGCCACTCACCACTAAAACGAGGTCAATCATCATGAGTCATTTTCTAGACCGGCTGAATTTCCTAAAGAAAGTCACCGACACTTTTTCCGGCGATCACGGCATCGTCACCCAAGAGGATCGTGGCTGGGAGGACGCCTACCGCGCCCGCTGGCAGCACGACAAGATCGTGCGCTCCACCCACGGCGTGAACTGCACCGGCTCCTGTAGCTGGAAGATTTACGTCAAGAACGGTCTGGTCACCTGGGAAACCCAGCAGACCGACTACCCCCGCACCCGCGACGATCTGCCCAACCACGAGCCGCGCGGTTGCCAGCGCGGGGCGTCGTACAGTTGGTACCTGTACAGCGCCAACCGGGTGAAATACCCGATGGTGCGCGGGCGGCTGCTCAAGCTGTGGCGCGAGGCGCTGGCGCAGAAGAAAGACCCGGTGGACGCCTGGGCCTCCATCGTCGAAGACCCCGTTAAGGCGAACGAATACAAGACCAAGCGCGGGCTGGGCGGCTTCGTCCGCTCGACCTGGGAGGAAGTGAACCCGCTGATCGCCGCCGCCAACGTCTATACCGCCAAGAAATACGGCCCGGACCGCATCTACGGCTTCTCGCCGATTCCGGCGATGTCGATGGTGTCCTACGCCGCCGGCTCCCGTTACCTGTCGCTCATCGGCGGCGCGTGCGGTTCGTTCTATGACTGGTACTGCGACCTGCCGCCGGCCAGCCCGATGATCTGGGGCGAACAGACCGACGTGCCGGAATCGGCCGACTGGTACAACTCCACCTTCCTGATGATGTGGGGCTCCAACGTCCCGCAGACCCGCACCCCCGACGCCCACTTCATGACCGAGGTGCGCTACAAGGGCACCAAGACGGTGGTGATTTGCCCGGACTACTCGGAAGCCTCCAAGTTCGCTGATATCTGGCTGCATCCCAAGCAGGGCACCGACGCCGCCGTCGCCATGGCGATGGGCCACGTCATCCTGCGCGAGTTCCATCTCGACGGGAAGTCGGAGTACTTCAATAAATACGTGCGCGAAACCACCGATTTCCCGTATCTGGTGCTGCTCGACCCGCGCGCGGACGGCAGCTATGTCAACGGCCGCTTCCTGCGCGCCTCCGACCTGAGCGGCAGCGCTGGTCAGGCTAACAATCCCGAATGGAAGATGCTGGCCTTCGACGAGAAGAGCGGCAACCTGATCGTGCCGAACGGCTCCATCGGCTTCCGCTGGGGCGAGAAGGACGGCATGGTCGGCAAGTGGAACCTGGAGCCGAAGGAATCCCTGACCGGCGCGGAAACCCAGTTGCGGCTGTCGGTGAACGAGATCAAGGATGAAGTGGTTCCGGTCGCGTTCCCGTATTTCGGCTCGACCAAACACCCGCACTTCGCCTGCACCAGCCACAGCGAGATTCAGGTGCGCAACGTGCCGGCCAAGAAGGTCAAACTGGCCAACGGTTCCGAGGCGCTGGTCGCTACGGTGTACGACCTGACCCTGGCCCAGTACGGCCTCGACCGGGGTCTGGGCGGCGGCAATGTCGCCAAGACCTACGACGACGACGTGCCCTACACCCCGGCCTGGCAGGAGAAGATTACCGGCGTGCCGCGCGCTCAAATCATCACCGTCGCCCGCCAGTTCGCCGAAAACGCCGACAAGACCCACGGCAAGTCCATGATCATCATCGGCGCGGCGATGAACCACTGGTATCACATGGACATGAATTACCGGGGCGTCATCAACATGCTGATGATGTGCGGCTGTGTCGGCCAGAGCGGCGGCGGCTGGTCGCACTACGTCGGCCAGGAGAAGCTGCGCCCGCAGACCGGCTGGACCGCGCTGGCCTTCGCGCTGGACTGGCACCGCCCGCCCCGGCACATGAACTCCACCTCGTTCTGGTACATCCACAGCAGCCAGTGGCGGCACGAGAAGGTCACGATGACCGAGATTCTCTCGCCGCTCGTCGACCCGAAGCAGTGGCAGGGCACGCAGATTGACTACAACGTGCGCGCCGCCCGCATGGGCTGGCTGCCGACCGCGCCGCATTTCGACGCCAATCCGCTGGACTTGGTCAAGGCCGCCGAGGCTGCTGGTCAGGCGCCGGCCGCGTATCTGGCCGAGAACCTGAAAGCGGGCAAGGTCAATTTTGCCTTCGACGACCCGGACAATCCGGTCAACTTCCCGCGCAATCTGTTCGTCTGGCGCTCCAACCTGCTCGGCTCCTCCGGCAAGGGCCACGAATACTTCCTCAAGTACCTGCTGGGCACCACCCATGGCGTGCAGGGCAAGGATCTGGGCGAGGAGGGTGGCGAGAAGCCGCTGGAAGTGAAGTGGCGCGACGCCACTCACGGCAAGCTCGACCTGCTGGTGACGCTGGACTTCCGCATGTCCACCACCTGCATGTATTCGGACATCGTGCTGCCAACCGCCACCTGGTACGAGAAGAACGACCTCAACACCAGCGATATGCACCCGTTCATCCATCCGCTGAGCGCGGCGGTGGACCCGGCCTGGGAAGCGCGGTCCGACTGGGAAATCTTCAAGGGCATCGCCAAGACCTTCTCGGAAGTGTGCGTCGGCCATCTCGGCGTGGAGAAGGATCTCATCGCCCTGCCGACCCATCACGACACGCCGAGCGAACTAGCCATGGCGGACGTGAAGGACTGGAAGAAGGGCGAATGCGACCTGATTCCCGGCAAGACCGCGCCCAGCCTGATCGTGGTCGAGCGCGACTATCCCAACACTTACAAGAAGTTCACCTCGGTCGGGCCACTGCTGGACACGCTCGGCAACGGCGGCAAGGGTATCAGTTGGAACACCGAGCACGAGGTCGAAGCGCTGGCGACGCTAAATTACACCGTGCTGGAAGAGGGCGTTTCCAAGGGCCGGCCCCGGATCGACAGCGACATCGACGCCGCCGAAATGGTCATGATGTTGGCCCCGGAAACCAACGGCCATGTCGCGGTGAAAGCCTGGGCGGCGCTCGGCAAGATCACGGGCCGCGACCATACCCATCTCGCCCTGCCCAAGGAGCACGAGAAGATCCGCTACCGCGACATTCAGGCGCAGCCGCGCAAGATCATCTCCTCGCCGACCTGGTCCGGGCTGGAAGACGAGAAGGTCTCGTACAACGCCGGCTACACCAACGTCCACGAGTTGATCCCGTGGCGCACCGTGACCGGCCGCCAGCAGTTCTATCAGGATCACCTGTGGATGCTGGGCTTCGGCGAGGCGATGTGCGCCTACCGGCCGCCGGTGGACATGAAGACGGTCGAGCCGATCATCGGCAAGAAGCCGAACGGCAACAAGGAAGTGGTGCTGAACTTCATTACCCCGCACCAGAAGTGGGGCATCCACAGCACCTACACCGACAACCTAATCATGCTGACCCTGTCGCGCGGCGGCCCGATCATCTGGATTTCCGAGGTGGACGCCAAGAAGGTCGGCATCGAGGACAACGACTGGATCGAGGCGTACAACATCAACGGCGCCATCGCGGCGCGGGCGGTGGTCAGCCAGCGGGTGCCGGAAGGCATGTCGCTGATGTATCACGCCCAAGAGAAGATCGTGAACACGCCTGGCTCCGAAGTCACCGGCACCCGGGGCGGCATTCACAATTCGGTCACCCGCACCGTGCTGAAGCCCACGCACATGATCGGCAGTTACGGTCAGCAGAGTTACGGCTTCAACTACTACGGCACCGTCGGCGCCAACCGCGACGAATTCATCATCGTCCGCAAGATGGCCAGGATCGACTGGATGGATGGCGAACCTCCAGCCGAAGTCTCGACTCAGCCCGCAACGACCACCACCGTGGAGGCGCATTGATCATGAAAGTACGCGCGCAAATCGCCATGGTCCTGAACCTGGACAAGTGCATTGGCTGCCACACCTGTTCGGTGACCTGCAAGAACGTCTGGACCTCGCGGGACGGGATGGAATACGCCTGGTTCAACAACGTCGAGACCAAGCCCGGCATCGGCTATCCCAAGGAGTGGGAAAATCAGGATAAATGGAACGGCGGCTGGAAGCGGCGCAAGGACGGCAAGATCGAACCGAAGCAGGGCGGCAAATGGCGGATTCTGGCCAACATCTTCGCCAATCCCGACCTGCCGGCCATCGACGACTACTACGAGCCGTGGGACTACGACTACGCTCATCTGCACACCGCGCCGGAATCGGCGGCCATGCCGGTCGCCCGGCCCCGTTCCGCCATCAGCGGCGAGCGGATGGAGAAAATCCACTGGGGGCCGAACTGGGAGGAAATCCTCGGCACCGAATTCGCCAAGCGCTCGAAGGACTACAACTTTGAGGGCGTGCAGAAGGAGATGTATGGCGAGTTCGAAAACACCTTCATGATGTATCTGCCGCGCCTGTGCGAGCACTGCCTGAATCCGGCCTGCGTCGCTTCGTGCCCCAGCGGCGCGATCTACAAGCGCGAGGAGGACGGCATCGTCCTGATCGACCAGGACAAGTGCCGGGGCTGGCGGATGTGCGTGTCCGGCTGTCCGTACAAGAAGATTTACTACAACTGGAACACCGGCAAGTCCGAGAAGTGCATCCTCTGCTACCCGCGCATCGAGTCCGGCCAGCCGACGGTGTGCTCGGAAACCTGCGTGGGCCGCATCCGCTATCTCGGCGTGCTGCTGTACGACGCCGACAAGATCGAGCAGGCCGCCAGCGTGCCCGACGAGAAGAGCCTGTATCAGGCGCAACTGGATATGTTCCTCGATCCGTTCAACCCGGCGGTGCTGGCCGAAGCCCGCGCTGCTGGCATTCCCGAAGCGTGGCTGAAAGCGGCCCAGGATTCGCCGATCTACAAGATGGCGATCGACTGGAAGATCGCCTTCCCGCTCCATCCCGAATACCGCACCCTGCCGATGGTCTGGTACATCCCGGCGCTGTCGCCGATCCAGGCCAGGGCCGAGGCCGGCAAGATCGGCATGAACGGCATTATCCCCGACGTCGGCTCGCTGCGGATTCCGCTGAAGTATCTGGCCAACCTGTTGACCGCCGGCGACGAGAAACCGGTCCAGCGGGCGCTGGAGCGGATGCTGGCGATGCGCGCCTACATGCGGGCCAAGGAGGTAGAGGGCGAAGTGAGGGAGGACGTGTTGAAGGCGGCTAACCTGCGCATCGATCAGGCGGAATCCATGTATCGCTATCTAGCGATCGCGAATTACGAGGATCGTTTCGTCATCCCGACCTCGCACCGCGAATACGCCAACGCGACCTACGACGCCTTCGGCGAACGTGGCGGTTGCGGCTTCAGCTTCGGCAACAACTGCTCGCCGGGAACGGACAAGACCAACCTGTTCGGCGGCAAGAAGGTGAATGTCCGCCGGGCCAGTCCGATCCGGGTGGAACCGGTCGAAAAGTGATGGAAAGTAGGGTGGGCAATGCCCACCCTACCTCTGCGAAGGTAAAACGATGAAGACACTCAAAGTCCTGTCGGCCCTGCTGTGCTATCCGCAACCGGAGATACAGGCCGCGCTGGGTGAGATGGCGGAAGCCCTCGACCAGGAAAACCTGCTGCCGGAACCGGAGCGCCGGGCGTTGCGGGCGTTCATGAACCGGCTGGAGCGTACCGACCTGATGGAATTGCAGGAGCGGTACGTGGCGACGTTCGACCGGGGCCGCGCGCTGTCGCTGCACCTGTACGAGCACATCCACGGCCAGTCGCGGGATCGCGGTCAGGCGATGGTGAACCTGCTGGAGGTCTACCACCGGCACGGCTTCGAACTGAACGCCCGCGAACTGCCCGACCACATCCCGCTGTTCCTGGAATATCTGGCGCAACGGCCGGCGGAGGAATCGCGGGAACTGCTGGCCGAGGCGATGCACGTGCTGGCGCTGCTGGGCGCGCGGCTGGCCGAACGCGACAGCGATTATCACGTCGCGTTCGACGCGCTGGCCGCGCTGGTCGGCGAGCCGGCGGAGATCGCGGACATTCGCCGCCAGGCCGCGACCGAGGGTCCCGACGAGACTTTGGTGAATATGGACAAAATTTGGGAAGAGGAGGCGGTCACCTTCCTGGCCAATCAGGAAGCGTGCGCCGCCAGCCGCATGGGCCCGCCCGAGGCGCAGCCGGTGCAATGGATGCCCCGGCCCGGTTCGACGCAACAACCCGCTTCCTCCCTGTAAACAACAGAGGCAAAGATCATGAGTTACCTGGATACCCTGCTATTTGGCGTCTATCCTTATCTGGCCGGCTCGGTGTTCCTGCTCGGCAGCCTGGCGCG
>WBUJ01000101.1 GCA_008933795.1 Candidatus Contendibacter sp.
TGCCTTGGACTTCCTCCAGACCCCGCCTCGCGGCGACGCCCTTGCCCTTCGGCTAACCTTCGGCTCTGCGTACACCTGGTATCGGGACTTGCACCCGACTCGCTTCTTGCCATGCCCGGCACACACGCCTGAATTAAGCCGCGCCGCGAAGCGGCGTCGGCTTGAATAAGTTGTTATACCAATTCCCGGTAGATTTTGACTTTTACCGCGTAGGCTGGGATGAAGCGAAGCGAATCCCAGCATCACCCAGCAGAATGCTGGGTTTCTTCGCTCCAACCCAGCCTATCCATTTCAACAAAATCTATTGAGAACCGGTATTAGGCATGCTTGAGACAGAGCTTTCTGTTGATTACACGGATAACTAGACCATAAGAAATGAATTCAGGCGCAATCACATCTCGGCGAGCCACCAGCTGTTGTGCGGCACAGCCGTTGACGATCTGCCGGATGCGCCAATGCATCACCGCGGCATCAGCGCGAACACACCCCAACCCAGGTATTCACGTGTGTAAGCGGCGTAGCGCTCGGGTTCCGAGGTCAGTTTGGCTCGAACCTCTTTCGCGAACTCGTCGTCGGGATTGGCTTCAAGCCATCGGCGCATGGTGAGCCATTTGGCCGCCTCGTATCTGTCCCAGCCGTCTTGGTCTGCCAAAACCATTTCCACGACGTCGTAGTCAAGGTGGCCGAAAGACGCGAGAAGTTCTGGAAGCAGGAGAAAGTCGGAGATTGAGCCGGCAAGACACCCCTTGGCAACATCTTCCGTCGGCGGTAACTGCCGCCAGTAGGGCTCACCGATGAGGATGATCCCTCCGGTGCGGAGGCTCTGCGCCAGAAGCTCGATAGTGCCGATGACTCCCCCGGCGATCCAGGTGGCACCGAGACAGGCTGCCACACCGGCCTTGTCGTCCGAGACGTAGCCCGCAGCATCGCCATGGATGAACTTGACTTGATCGGCGACGCCGAGTTCTACAGCACGGAGTTTCGCTTGCTCGGTGAACAACGGGCTCATGTCGATGCCGGTGCCGATGACGCCGTAATCGCGTGCCCAGGTGCACAGCATCTCCCCCGAACCGCTGCCGAGGTCGAGCACTCGGGTCCCCGTTTCCAGCCGAAGCGCCGCGCCGAGAGTGGCGAGCTTTTCGGGTGTGAACGGGTTATGGATGCGGTGAGCACTTTCGGTGATGTTGAAGATCCGTGGAATGTCCATTGCAGAAAATCTTCTTACGGGTGTGAATAAATTCGGTCACTGCCTAACGCTCCGCATAACCGGCTGGCAATGGAGCGCAACGGAATTGCCAGTCCGAGTTAATGCGGTTGTTAACCCTTCTTTTCTACTTTCTTTTCAACTGCTGCACGCAATGATTCATATGCTTTGACAACTATATCATCTTTCATTTCGGGGTTTATCATGACAATGAGGAGCGGTATCTGCACATCGGAATCGTAAATTAATTTGTAGAAAAACTCTGCTGGATTAATGTTCGTCATGTATCTTTTGAAAAAATCAACCACTTCATCGACAAATAGTTCCATCCCGGCAGGCAGTTCTTTTTCCATCGCGCTTTTGTCTACCATTCCTTTTTGGACTGGAACAAGCAGAAGTTCCCGAGGGTTCTTTTGGAATTGCCCCAAGCCATGACAAAATTTCGGATATTGAGTCAGTTTTGCGAAGAGCTGATAATCCGAGCGATAATGTGTATACATGGCTTGGTCTACGAGCACAGTAAAGTACAGACAAATAAGAAAAGTTGGTCTTGATTCTATTGGTATTTTATTTAAATAACGGCAATCAGAGCCCCAGCTATGCCCGAAATACGGAACTCTCGCATCTGGCATGAATTTCGTCAGATCGACTCGAAATTGATTGTGGTAGTAATCTTTTATCATTTTCTATCCACGGGTTAACGGGGCGGCGGATAAGCCGCGAAGGGCGCGAAGCGTCCGCGACAACCAGTGATTATCCAGTTCCGCCTATCCTGCGCCATCGCAAGATAGGCGGACGTGAAATCCGCCTGATGGGTCGTTCGTTAGCGCTTCTCACCCCATTAGCCAGAACAGGTCTGCAACCAGCCGTATAAGCTCTCAGAGTGCCAGACAAAAGATAGACCATGTCCTTCTCAGCCCTCGCTAGATCATAGGGTAAGAGGGATCTTTTCAGGCGCTTGGAACGGCCAACACCCGCCCCAGCCATTTGGCGACATCGCGGATTTCCTGCCAGCAGACTTCATGACCCATGTCGTAATCCTGCCATTCCAGCCGATAATCCAATCTTCGCAGCGATTCGGCGCTCTGCTGGCCGTAACGGATCGGAATGACGGCATCGTAATCGCCGTGGGCCATGAAGATCGGTGTTTGTTGATTAGCTGGCCGGCGCTCGCTGTTCAGCTTGCTGGCCAGTGGGAGGTAGCAGGACAGAGCCAGAATGCCAGCCAGCCGGTCGGGGTAGCGCAAGCCGGTGTGCAGTGCCATCGCCCCGCCCTGGGAAAAGCCGGCCAGCACGATGCGCTCGGCGGGGATGCCGCGCTGTTGCTCGCGTTCGAGCAGCGCGTAAATCGCCCGCTCGGAGGCGTAAACACCCTCGGGGTCTTCCTGGCGCGGCAAATCCATGCTTAGCACGTCGTACCAGGCGCGCATCCGCATCCCGCCGTTGACCGTGACCGGTCGAATCGGCGCATTGGGGAAGACGAAGCGGATGCCCAGTTCCGCCGGCAGACGCAGTTCGGGAACGATGGGTTCGAAATCGCGGGCGTCGGCGCCCAGACCGTGCATCCAGATCACGCTGGAGCGGGCGGCGTCAGCGGGTTCGATTTCGAGGGTGGTCAGCGGCGTTTCGGTCATGAGGAGGATTCCCGTGGCAAGCAGTCGAGCGGAATTACCCGCGAAGCGCTCCGGCTTGTCAAGCCGCGCCCGCCGGCTCAATGCGGGTTATACTGGCAACTTCTGATTTGTCGCCCCCGAGGATTGACTCGAATGCGCAGGTTTCGCCCTGGATGGTTGCTGGCGTGGCTGCTGCTGGCCGCGCTTCTGGCTGGCTGCGGCCAGAAAGGCCCGCTGTATCTGCCTAAATCGCCCGCGCAACCGGCATCGCCCGAGCAGCCCCCGACCGCGAAGCCCTGAACCATGGATCATTTTGAATATCGCCACGACCGGCTGTTCGCCGAGGACGTGCCGGTCGCCGACATCGCGGCGACGGTCGGCACTCCCTGCTACATCTACTCCCGCGCCACCATCGAGCGGCACTGGCGCGCTTTCGACCGCGCCTTCGGCGACCATCCGCACTTGGTCTGCTACGCGGTCAAGGCCAACAGCAATCTGGCGGTGCTGAACCTGCTGGCCCGGCTGGACTCGGGCTTCGACATCGTGTCGGTCGGGGAGTTGGAACGAGTACTGGCGGCGGGCGGCGATCCCGGCAAGGTGGTGTTCTCTGGGGTCGGCAAGCGCCGCGACGAACTGGACCGCGCCCTGGAAGTCGGCATCCGCTGTTTCAACGTCGAGTCCGAGGCGGAACTGACGTTGCTGGAACAGACGGCGGCGGCGCGGAGCCAGCGCGCGCCGGTTTCCCTGCGCATCAATCCCGACGTGGACGCCAACACCCATCCCTACATCTCCACCGGCCTGAAGCAAAACAAGTTTGGCATCGCCGCCGACCGGGCGCTGGTGGTTTACGCCCAGGCCGCCGCCTCACCGCATTTGGACGTGGTGGGCGTAGACTGCCACATCGGCTCGCAACTGACCCAGGTGAGGCCGTTCGTGGATGCGCTGGAACGAGTACTGGCGCTGGCGGCGCGGCTGGAAGGGCAGGGCGTTCCCATCCGCCATCTCGATCTCGGCGGTGGGCTGGGCATCCGCTACCGCGACGAGGAGCCGCCGCTGCCCGCCGATCATGCCGCCGCCCTCATGAAACACTTACGGGGCAAGCCCTACGAGATTTTGATCGAGCCAGGCCGGGCGATTATCGGCAACGCCGGCATTCTGGTGACGCGGGTGGAATTGCTCAAGCAGAGCGAGGACAAGAATTTCGCGGTGGTGGACGCGGCGATGAACGATCTGCTGCGCCCGGCGCTGTATTCGGCCTGGCAGGCGATCATCCCGGTCGAACCGCGCGCCGTCGGCGAACCGCGCTGTTACGACGTGGTGGGACCCATCTGCGAGACCGGTGATTTTCTCGGCAAGGAGCGGGATTTGAACATCGAACCGGGCGACCTGCTGGCGGTGCGCTCCGCCGGAGCGTATGGCTTTGCCATGAGTTCCAATTACAATTCCCGCCCGCGCGCCGCCGAGGTGATGGTGGACGGCGACCGGTTTCAGGTGGTGCGCTGGCGCGAGCGGCTGGCGGATTTGTACGCTGGGGAGTCCATACTGGCATGAACACCCGTTTCACCAATCCCTCCGCCGCTGAGATTCGCGCCCTGTTGCAACGGGTTAAGACCATTGCCGTGGTTGGCTTGTCCGCCGCGCCGAATCGACCCAGCCACGGCGTCGCCTGGGCCCTGCAAGGCTTTGGCTATCGCATCATTCCGGTCAACCCTAGTTTGACGGAAGTCCTGGGCGAGAAGGCCTGTCCCGGCCTGCGCTCGCTCCCGGAACCGGTGGATCTGGTGGACGTATTCCGCGAATCGAGCCACGTCGCCGGCATCGTGGACGACTGCATCGCCTTGAAACTCCCGGCGCTGTGGTTGCAGGATGGCGTGATTGACGCGGCGGCGGCATTGCGAGCGCGCGAAGCGGGCCTGACGGTGGTGATGGACCGCTGCATCTATCGTGATTATCTTCAACTGATACCGTGAACATGGCTGAAAAAAACCCCGACCATCCGGTCCAGCACCGGCTGAAGCTGCGCAACCTGCGTCTGTCCGACTACGGCGACATCCGGGAAATCATGGACCTGGTCTATCACAACATGGATGGGGCCTGGACCCGCGAGCAGTTCGCCTCGCAGATCGCCCGCTTTCCCGAAGGACAAATCTGCATCGAGGACAATGGCAAGGTGGTGGCCGCCGCCATCAGCCTGCTCGTGGACTACAGCCACTACGGCGACCGCCACACCTACTGGCAGATCATCGGCGACGGCTACATCACCACCCACGACCCCAACGGCGACACCCTGTATGGTGTGGACATCTTCGTCCATCCCGACTACCGCGACATGCGCCTGGGTCGGCGGCTGTACGATGCCCGCAAGGAGTTGTGCGAGAAACTGAACCTGCGCGCCATCGTGGTGGGCGGCCGGATTCCCGGCTACGGTCAGTACGCCCACGCCATGACCCCACAGCAGTACGTCGAGCAGGTCAAGGCCAAGGAACTGGTGGATCCCATTCTGACCTTCCAACTGGCCAACGATTTTCACGTCCGCCGGATCATCACCAGCTACCTGCCGGACGACGCTGAATCCAAGGCGTATGCGGTGCTGCTGGAATGGTTGAACATCTACTACGAGGACAAGGAAGTTCTGATCGGCGGGCGCAAGTCGGTGGTACGGGTCGGAGCGGTGCAGTGGCAGATGCGCCAGACCGCTTCGCTGGAGGAAATGTTGCAGCAGGTGGAGTATTTCGTGGACGCGGTGGCCGGGTACAAGACCGACATCGTGCTGTTCCCGGAATTTTTCAATGGCCCGTTGATGGCGCAGTTCAACCAGCGCAATACCGCCGAGGCGGTGCGGCAATTGGCCGAGTTCACCGAGCCGTTGCGCGAGGCCATGGTGCAACTGGCGGTGGCCTACAACGTCAATATCATCGCCGGCAGCATGCCGGAATACGGCGGTGGGGCGCTGTACAACGCCGCTTATCTGTGCCGGCGCGACGGCACTTGGGAAAAACAGTCCAAGCTGCACATCACTCCCGACGAACGCGCCTACTGGGGCTTGCAGGGCGGCGACGCGCTCAAGGTGTTCGAACTGGACGTGGGCAAGATCGGCATCCTGATTTGCTACGACGTGGAGTTTCCGGAACTGCCGCGCCTGCTGGCTGATCAGGGGATGCAGATTCTGTTCGTGCCGTTCTGGACCGACACCAAGAATGCCTATCTGCGAGTGCGGCGCTGCGCCCAGGCGCGAGCCATCGAGAACGAATGCTACGTGGTGATCTCCGGCAGCGTCGGCAATTTGCCGAAGGTGGAGAACATGGACATGCAGTATTCCCAGGCGGCGGTGTTCACCCCGTCCGACTTCGCGTTTCCGCACGACGCCATCGCCGCCGAGGCCACGCCGAACACCGAGATGACCCTGATCGTGGACCTGGACCTGGACAGCCTCAAGGAAATGCGCGTGCATGGCAGCGTGCGCAACTTCCGCGACCGGCGGCTGGATCTGTACAAGGTTGCCTGGACCGGTCGGAGTTGAGAACCGGTGGGGCGGGAACCGGATGCATGATGAATTCGGTTTTTCCCTGTCGCGCCCAATAGGCGATGTCGCGGCCGTCCGGATTAAACACCGGGGCGCCGACAAAATCGAATTCAGGACCCTGATGCTCGCCCGATTGGATGAACTCCCGGTCGTTCCGTCGAGCGCGATAGGCAAGCTGGCGACCATCGGGACCGAACACCGGCAGGCCAACATGCTCGAAGGCGGGACCCGACCGACCGTCCCGCACGATGAACCACTGCTGTCCCCGCCGGGCGGCGTAGGCAAGTTGGCGACCATCGGGGCTGAACACCACATCGACGATGTCGCTGCCACGCCCGGACTCGGGCAAGGTGTAATAGCCGATGTCGTCGTGCGGGCCTCTTTCATCGCCCCGCACGACGAACCATTGGTTGCCCTCCCGTGCCCGATAGGCCACCTTGCTGGTGTCGGGGCCGAAAATCGGAAAACCGACGCCATCGAACGCTGGCCCTTTCTGATCGTCCAGCACGATAAATTCCCTTTTATCCTGCTTGGCCCAGTAGGTGAGGTGCTGGCCATCCGGGCTGAAGACCGGCGAACCGATCCGGTCAAATTCCGGTCCCGCACGGTCGTCGGTCACAGCGAACCAGCGTTCCCGCTGTTTGGCGCGATAGGCAATTCGCTTGCCGTCCGGGCTAAAAACCGGGTTGCCGACCCGAAAAACCATTTGGTTCGCGGCTTGCTACCGGATTTTCAGTTTGCATGGGAGGTAGGCATGTTTCACGGCATTGAAGCAGAATTTGGAGGTTTTTCTGGTTGCCTCGAAATCGGACCCTCCGGTCACGCGGATGATCCCGAAGTCGTCGGCCAACGTGATATCGACGATACAATGACCTACCCCGCAGCAGTCGCACTCGATGCCGGAAGCCTGGAAGGCGGATGACGGAGGCCCCGCCGCTTCAGGTATGAAGATCATGTTCAAGTACTTGTCCTCGCAGGCGCCGCATTGACCCTCGGGGTCACGGAAAAAGCCGTTCCATCCGCCGACCAGTAGCCAACCGCCAGCAACTTTTTTGCTCTTGAAGTTCGGCTCAAACCTGAAACCTTTGCCGAAATTAACTTGGTTCCCGTGGCGCACCGCTAGGCCGGGGCCGCAGATGGTTAGTCCCGCCGCCAACTTCTGGCTGAAAAACTCGGTGGTGATAACGACCGGCGAAATGCCCTGTGGGGACCAAAAGCGGCCGATCCAGTCATTATCAAAGGCAAGGCGAGTGGTAATTTCTCCCTTTTCGGCGGGTAAGAAATAGGCCGGCAGTTTTCTTGGCTTGTTGTATGGCTCCGTGCCTTGGGAACCGATGCGGCCCCAGAAGTTTTTTTCTTCGAGAGGATAGCCGCAGGCGCTCAGTCGCCAGTGGCGCGAAGGACTCAGGGCGACAGCGTTCATGGTGCTTACTCGGCCATGGCGCCGGATTTTGGAAGTTGTGCTGAATGCACCGTATTTGCCCTGATTGCCGGGCGAGAAAACGTCCACCATCACCCTCATGCGGTCGAGGTTCAATCGATTCGAGGGTGGCAACGCTTCCCAGGGAATCACAGTCTCGAAACCGTAGCCATCGGAAGGCGTTGCGATAAACCGTGTCTTGGGCAGTCCTCGTGGCGAGAGATATTGATAGGCTTCCCTCGCCTCCGCGCGCATCCCCTCGAAAGCGGGTTTGGCGTAGGTTTCCACCGCCACGCCCGGCGCCAGTTGCCATTGGCGTGCGAACAGGCGCGGCAACAGACGACGATGCTGGACCTGATCGGCAAACCAGGTCTTGCAGGTGTCGTACTCCTGGCAATCTTTGGGAGTGCGCAGTTCGGTGGCGCCATCCATGGACGAGTGAGCGCCGATGGGCGGCAGTGGGACGTTCTCGGCCAACGCGATCCAGATTTCCACATGGTCGCCGTTCGGCATGTCCTCGGCGCTTTTGGCGAAGACAGGCGGCGGCCCCTTGACTCTGCCGGCAATCACCAACCCCTTCGGGGATTGCGCGATCCAGACCGTGCCGGGACGGGCGCCCGCGCTTTTGGGAATCAGGGACAGAGTAGGGGATTGTTTCGTCCATTCCTTGAGGGCGCCATCCAGCACAAAGCCGGCGGCGACCGGGCCAATGGTCTCTCCAAGCACCGGCGTAACCAGGCCGAGCAGAGCGCCGAGCAGGATGAGGAACGATATCCACCGATTCGGGCAAGAGTTTTTCATTGAACGGACGAGAGCTAACGATATCGTGATTCAAGGTCTCTAATGCGCTTCGTGTATTCGGCTATCAAACAGGTCTCGGATGGGCAACCACCACGAGTTTTTTGAAGCCAGGTATTCTGCGACGCAACGAGCGCGGCTCGCTGTTTGGTTGGGGTTCTGGCAATGACCTCGCGATAGGCATTCGCGAGCTGAAGATCGAGGATCGAAAGGTTGGAAGAGTCGCAGACCATCTTGTCAGCGCCGGTTTTAACTTTACGGCAGTCAAAGCTTGGGCCGATCCTTGGCGAGGAGGCAGCCATGAATGGCGCGGCAGGTAGGGACTCCGATCCTGGCGATAACTGAATATCTTCCTTGGCTTGGGTGCTGACAGCAACATCGCGGGGCGACAATTCAACCGGCTGAACTTGTTGTAACGACGCGGTGTTGGATTCGTCGCGATGCCACCATGACAACCCGATAAGGCCAACGACGAATAGGCTCGCGGCCAGACCCGCGACGAAAAATCGCCAGTTGACCCTTTTCGCGAACGAATTCTGGCGCGCGGGCATTCGCGGGGAAACCCGCTGCTCGATGAAGGATTGCGGGCGGGTATTCCGATCCGCCGCAGGAAAGGCGGCGCTCCAGTCGTCCTGCCCCGGTTTTTCCGCCAGCCAGTACCGGTCCTGCGAAATTTCGGATCGTTCCGATACCGGTTCCTCGATCACGACGGGCGCCGCCGGTGTTGCCAAAGGAATCGCCAGTGCCCCATCAACGACTCCGGTCCCTTCCATGGCCCACGTCAGGGCGACCTGAAATTCCGCGACCGTTTGGAATCGCTGCTCGGACCGCACCGCCAGCGCCTTGAGCAGGACGGCTTCCGCGGCGCGCGGCAGGAGGACGCCCAGGGCGGAGGGCGGCAGGAGCGTGTCCTGGTGGAACCGATCCGGCGCCGGTGGTGGGTGTTCGCCGGTCAACGCGCAGTAGAACGTTGCGGCCAAGGCGTAGAGATCGGTCCAGGGTCCTTGCTGGCCCCGCGAGCGGTATTGTTCCTCCGGGGCATAGCCTTGCTTGACGATCACCGACAAACTGCCGCTGCGTTCGCCCAGGGTCGTGCGCGCCGCGCCGAAGTCGATCAATTTCGCCGGCTTGCCGGTGGGCAGGAAAAGATTGTCTGGGCTGATGTCCCGGTGCAGTAATCCGGCGTCGTGGATTTCCTGCAAGGTATCCATGACTGGCGCCAGGATGTTCAGGATCTGGTCCATCGCGATCCGTCCACCCTGGCTGGCCAGATAATTCTGGAACGTCATCCCGTCCAGGTAATTCATGACCAGGTAGCCGGTCCGGTTGGCGGCGAAGAAATCCCGCACCGCCACGATTCCGGGATGGTCGGCAAACCGCGCCAGCAACCGAGCCTCGTCCAGGAACTTCTCCAGCCCGTAGGCGAACTCGCCCATTTTTTCGGGTTGGTAGACCTGGACCGAGACGCCATCGGTGCTCCGCGTCGCCAGGTAGTGCGGCAGGAACTCCTTGATCGCCACCCGCAGGGCCAGCGTCTCGTCCCAACCCAGATAGGTGATGCCGAAGCCGCCTTCGCCCAGCACGCGCCCGACCACATAGCGGGCTTGCAACAGCGTTCGCAGTGGCAGATGCGCCGGCGAAGCCGGCTGGTCTGGCTCCACGAATCCGCAGCGCGGACACGCCGTCGCCGTCCCTTTATCCGTCATGCAGCCCATGCACAGCGTTTGCATCGCTCACCCCCATTCGATCTTTATTCCATGCCCTCGCTTCGGGCAGGTACAGGACCTCCACGGTGGTAGCCGAACCGGTTTCCCCGTCGCGCCGGCGGAGGGTCGCGGTCGCTTTTCCATGATTTAATCCGGGTTATGCTAAAAATGTAGTTCGCGTTTCGCGCATCCGTATGCTTCGTTGGAAAAATCCGGTCGGTCGCCAGCGAGGTCGTTTTGCTTGCGTCTGTCCGCCACCTGAAAACTTCCCGAATCGTTGTTAGAATTGACGGTCATGAAACTGAATTTCACCAAAATGCAGGGGCTCGGTAACGATTTCGTAGTAATCGACGGGATCAACCAGACCGTGATGCTGGATACGGTCCGGATTCGCCGGCTGGCCGACCGCCATTTCGGCGTCGGCTGCGACCAGGTGTTGCTGGTGGAGGCGCCCGACCGGCCGGAGACCGATTTCCGCTACCGCATCTTCAACGCCGATGGCGGCGAGGTGGAGCAATGCGGCAACGGCGCCCGCTGCTTCGCCCGCTTCGTCCGCGACCACAAGCTGACCGACAAGGACGATCTGCGCGTGATGACCGCTGCCGGTCCGTTGCGGTTACGACTTCAACCGGAGGGGCAGGTAGCGGTGGACATGGGTCAACCCCGGTTGGAGCCCGCCGACGCGCCTTTTTTCGCCACCGAGCGCGCCGCCCGCTATCCCATCGCTGCTGACGGGGTGGAACTGGAGATCGGCGTCGTGTCGATGGGCAATCCCCACGCGGTGTTGTTGATGGACGACGTGGATCGCGCCCCGGTCGCGCACCTGGGGCCGCTGCTGGAGCGGCATGGCCGCTTTCCCCAGCGCGCCAACGTCGGCTTCATGCAGGTCGTCGCGCCGGATCACATCCGCCTGCGGGTGTTCGAGCGGGGGACCGGCGAAACCCTGGCCTGTGGCAGCGGCGCCTGCGCGGCGGTGGTGGCGGGGCGGCTGTGGGGTTTACTGTGGCCGAACGTCCGAGTTGAATTGCCGGGCGGCGAGCTGAGCGTTCACTGGGCCGGCGAGGGCGAGTCGGTGACCTTGACCGGACCGGCGACGACGGTGTTCGAGGGGTGGATCGAGCTATGAGCGAGGAAGGCGGAGCGCCAGATCCCGAACCGGCAGTCGTGGATTACCTGCGCGACCATCCGGACTTTTTCACCCACCATTCCGATTTGGCGGAGAACCTGCGCATTCCCCATCCCTGCCGGCCGGCGGTGTCGCTGCTGGAATATCAAAACCGCCTGTTGCGGGAGCATTGCCAGCGGCTACGCAACAAGCTGGTGGAGTTGGTCGCCATCGCCCGCGACAACGACCGGTTGGCGGAGCGGGTCCAACGGCTGGCGTTGGGCTTGCTGGATGCGCGTGGCGGGTTGGACGAACTGCTGCATGGCATCAAGGCGATCCTGCGCGACGAATTCAAGGCCGATTGCATCGCCCTGTGTCTGGCGATGCCGCCCACCGCCGGATTGAGCGCGGTGGAGGAATTTCTGCGTCCGGACGTGGTGGGACTGTTCGATGAGGTGTTTCGCGCTGGTCGGCCTCAATGTGGCCGGTTGAATCCGGAACAGGCCGCCGCCCTATTCGGCGATGGCGCCTGTCTTGCCGTATCGGCGGCGCTAACTCCCCTGGGTGGCGGCGAATGGCGCGGCCTGCTGGCGGTGGGCAGCGGCGATCCCCGGCGGTTTCATCCCGGCATGGGCACGTTGTTTCTGGAGCGGATCGGCGAGTTGATCACCCAGACGCTGCAAGCGCGGTTGCTGACTGGTGGATGGCGGAGACTGTCCGATCCGCCCTCGGCGCGCGGGCGTTGAGTCAATACCCCAGCCATTCGTCCAGTCGGGCATGGGCCTCGTCCATCCCGAGTCCGGTCGGCGCCGAAAACAGTTGCGCGCTGGTGCGCGGATAGTCGGTTTTCAGCGTTTTTTGCACCTGTTGCAGCACCGTTCGCGCCGCGCCGCGCCCGAGCTTGTCGGCCTTGGTCAGCAGGATGTGGGCGGGAAGCTGGCGATGAGCGCAATTGTCCAGCAACTGGCGGTCCAGCGCGGTCAGCGGATGGCGGATGTCCATCAGCAGCATCAGGCCGCGCAAGGCGAGGCGCTCGCGCAGGTAGCGTTCCAGCAACAGCCGCCAATGCCGGCGGATCGCGTCCGGCACCTGGGCGTAGCCGTAGCCGGGCAGGTCCACCAGATAGCGTTCCGGCTCCACCTGGAAAAAATTGAGCAACTGGGTTCGCCCCGGCGTTTTGCTGACCCGGGCCAGTTGCCGCTGGCCGGTCAGCACGTTGAGGGCGCTGGATTTGCCGGCGTTGGAGCGTCCGGCGAAGGCGACTTCCCGGCCGGTATCGGGCGGTAGTTGCGCCAGGGAGTTGACGCTGTCGAGAAAACGAACGGCCTGGTAGCGGATGGCGGCTGCGGTGGCCGTCGGGATGAGAGTAGGCTTGCTAGGGTTTTTCATTGAACTCAAAGGCCAAAACTGATATATAAAACCGCCGCTTTCGCGCGGCGGAACCAACCACAACAAGCACGGGTTTCGCCACGGCAAAGCGAGGCTCGTCCGCCGTTTCGCGCTACTTTTTTCTGGGCCGGCGGCAGGTCGCCTGAACCGAATATCGTCATCGTACAGGAGCCTTCCAAAAATGAAAAAACTCGTTGTGATCGCCGCGACGTGCGCACTGCTCGGTTCCGCGACCGCCGCACTGGCCGCTGGCGACCCCACCGCCGGCAAGGCCAAGTCCGCCACCTGCGCGGCTTGCCACAACGCGGATGGCAACAGCGCCATTGCCCAGTATCCCAAGCTGGCGGGGCAAAGCGCCGATTACTTGGTTAAACAGTTGCAGGAATACAAGAGCGGCGCCCGCGTCAACGCGATCATGGTGGGCATGGTTGCGCCGTTGAGCCCGCAAGACATGGAGGATCTGGCCGCCTATTTCGCGTCGCAGCAGATCGCCCGTGGCGCGGCCGATCCGGCCCTGGCCCCAGCGGGCGAGGCCGTTTTCCGCGGCGGCAATCTGACCAGCGGCGTCGCGGCCTGCGCGGCCTGCCACGGCGCCACCGGGGCCGGCAATCCGGCCGCTAAGTTCCCGGCGCTGGCCAGCCAGCACGCCGAGTATGTCGAGCTGCAGTTGAAAGCTTTCCGCGCCATGGAACGCGCCAACGACGCCGGCCAGATGATGCGCGGCGTCGCCGCCAAGCTGACCGACCCGGAAATCAAGGCGGTGGCGTCCTACGTTCAAGGCTTGCAATAAGAACCCGGTCGAACCGGGCTGGATACCCTGATGTGATCCTGAGGGTGGCCGATTTGGCCACCCTTTTTTATTTTATCCCCCGAGCAGCCCTGGGGCGTGAACGGATTCGGGGCGGCTGGGTCATAAAAACCGTTCGCAATGCCTCCACCCGTCCCCTAACTACATCCCCGATCCCCGGTCGTGACCGACACCATCACCGCGCCGAAGCTCCCCCAACGCCGCACCGTGGGTTGGGTGCTGCTGGAATTTCTTGGTTCGATGAACCTCGCCATCACTCTGCTGGTGGTGGTGGCCGTCGCCTCGATCATCGGCACGGTGTTGCAACAGAACCAGCCCTATTCGGACTACGTGCTGAAGTTCGGGCCGTTCTGGTTCGAAGCGTTCGACCGCCTGGGGCTGTACGATGTCTATGGCGCCGGCTGGTTCATCGCTATCCTGGGATTTCTGATCCTCTCCACCAGCGTTTGCCTGTACCGCCAGGTTCCCGGCATGGCGCGGGAGATGGTCCGGTTTCGCACCCAGGTTCGGTTGGAGTCGCTGCGCGGCTTCCACCAGCACGCCGAATGGCGGTTGCCGGAGCGGGCGCCCGCCGACGTGGTCGCGGAGGCTGCCAGTGCGTTTCGCGCGGGCGGCTACCGCTGGCGGGTCCGGGACCACGGCGATCATCAGGTGGCGGCGGCGATGAAGGGCGGTTACCAGCGGCTGGGCTATCTGTTTACCCACGCGGCGGTGGTGGTGATCGGGATCGGCGGTCTGCTCGATGGCAATCTGTGGCTGAAACTGAAGGAATGGCGCGGCGAAATCGCGGTCGAGACCCGCGACTTGGCCGCCCGCGACGTGCCTCCGGCCAGTCGGCTGGCGCCCGGCGCGACGCCGTCCTTTCGCGGCAATGTCATGCTGCCCGAGGGCAGCGCCGCCAGCTTTGTGTTTCTTCGGCTACGCGACGGGTTTCTGGTGCAGGAACTGCCTTTCGCCATCGAACTCAAGGATTTCCAGGTCGAGTACCACGCCACCGGCCAACCCAAGTCCTTCGTCAGCCAGGTGCGCATCCACGATAAGGAATATCTGGGTGACCGGCCGCTGGAAGCCACCATCCGCGTCAACCATCCGCTGACCTATCGCGGTTACGCCATCTATCAATCCGATTTTGGCGACGGCGGCTCCAAGCTGGAGTTGCGCGCCTGGCCGCTGACCGCCAGCCGGCTGGAGCCGGTCGACGCGAAAGGCGAGGTGGGCGGCGCGCTCAAGGTGGCTGGACCCACCGGGCCGCTTGGCTTGGAACTGGCCGAATTCCGGACGTTCAATCTACTGCCGGAACCTGGCGCTCGGCCCGGCGACCGCAAGTTCCGCAATTTTGGTCCCAGCGTCGGGTTCAAGCTGCGCGACGCCACCGGCGAGGCGCGCGAATACCTGAATTACATGGCGCCGGTCCAGTTGGAGAACCGCTGGTTTTTCGTCAGCGGCGCCCGCGCCCGGCCGGGAGCGGAGTTCGCCTATCTGCACATCCCGGCGGACGCGAACAACAGCCCCGGACGCTTCCTGCGCTTCAACGCCCGGCTGCGCGACGAGGAGGGACTGCGCGCGCTGCTGACGCGCACGCCGACGCCAGCCGGGAATCCCGATTTCCAGCGCGATCTCGATCGGGTGCGCCTGAGCCTGCTCGATCTGTTCGCCCAGGGTGGTTTCGCGGCGGTGACGGAGCGCGCCCAGGCGGTGGTGCCCGCCGCCCGGCTCCAGGAAGCGACGAAGCTGTATTTGGAAATCCTGCGCGATACCCTGGCCGAAGTCTTCATCGAGGTGCTGCGCGAGGAAGGGGTGAGCCTGGAGCAGGGCGTGGGCGAGCGCGAGGATGCGTTTTTCAACGATGCCTTGTCGGCCCTGGCGACGCTGCCTGCCTACGGTTCGCCGTTTTATCTGCAACTAACCGGGTTCCAGCAAGTGGAGGCATCCGGCTTGCAAGTGACCCACAGCGGCGCGGCCGGCGTGGTCTACGCCGGTTTTGCGTTTCTGGTCATCGGCGTCTTCCTCCTGTTTTATACTTCGCACCGTCGGCTGTGGGCCTGGATCGCAGCCGAGGAGGGCGGCTCGCGATTGGTTCTGGCCGGTACGGGCAACCGTCGCCAAGCGGAATTCGCTCGCGAGTTCGCCGCGCTGGAAGTGGCCCTGGCGCGGCGGCTGGGAGCGTCAGAACCCCCCCTCACCCCCAACCCCTCTCCCGCCGGCGGGAGAGGGGAGTAAACGGTTGCTTTCCTTGAGAGAGGCTTATCGGCAATGGCGATAACGCGCGAAGCGATGCTGGAACCGTGGGAGCAGCCGACGCTCTGGCAACGGCTGACGGCTTGGGACGCGCTCTGGGCGCTGCCGAACAGGATAGCGACCTCGTAGCCATCCATCTGGGCCTGGTAGAACCGCCAAGCATAGCC
>WBUJ01000267.1 GCA_008933795.1 Candidatus Contendibacter sp.
GGACATGGGTCAGGCTCCGGGGGGTTGGGTTGAAACTCAAAACGCAAGGGTGCAGTTGAAGCCCGCTTCAGCCGTTGCCCATGAAGCGGGGTCGGTGGCGGGTTGAGCCAGGGTGGATGGCGGGTTGAGCCAGGGTCGGCACGCGCAACCGCTCAGCGCCAGCCCACCCAGCAGGCCGCAAATTATTTTTGTGACCAACTTCGGGCGGTCTCGTAGGTGCGGAACAAGCGCCGAAACCAGCCCTTGCCGAACGTATCCTCGTTGCGGTTGATCTCGTAGCGCCAGGCCCGGACGGCGCAGTAGTCGCCCAGAATTTCCGGCATGTTCTGCCGGGCGCGGCCAAGGGTGATCGGGCCGATGTGGCCGTCCAGGGTGACCCCAAGCGCGTCTTGCAGCAGCAGGGCGGCGGTGATGACGCCCATGTTGACGGCGGTATCGAGCAGCAACAGGTCGAGGCCAGCGGGCAAATCGTCGCCCTTGATCGGATTCCAGTAGTCGGCGTGGTAAATCTCTATCGCCTGTTCGCGGGTCAGGCTCGCAATGTCGAGATTGGGGTAACTGCGCTGGGAAATGCCAAACTTGGTCAAGCCACCCGGATCGCGGCGGTGGTTGCTCAAGCCGCCTTCTTCTTTCAGAATGATTTTGATGCGGCGGTTGAAGTCGCCCATGGTTCGCTCCTGGAAACATGGGGCGCAAGGATTGGCGCGGGGTTAGCAAAAGTCGCGTGGATTGTGGCGGTTGTGGCGATTGGGCGAAAAAAACCGTCAGCGCCGCCGGGAGCGGCGCAATCCGCCAAGGAGGACAAGGGTTCGGAACCAGCGGAGCGCCGCTAGCGGACGAGGCGCAAGGGAATGAGCCGGCTTATAGAGCCGCTAATAGAGAACTATGCATTTGGCAGTTTAGTTAATCACAACTTTATGATTTATAAGGACTAATATCAACTTAACCATGAGCTATGTATAGATCATAATTGGCGAGACTATATTACGTTGGAGCGCCGCCACGGGTTCTCGCCGCGCCGGGGGAGAACGGCGCGGCGCGCGCTGGACGGGAACGTCATTCCTCGCGCGTCACAACGGTGGAGTGGTGGCGTATCGATTGGACGATTGGGGCTGGATTCGGGCGGATCGCGAGGTGGTTTCAGGCGTCTCTTTCTTGAAAAGACGGGATTGAGGTGTGACGACGGGGCTTGTGATACTTAAAGTGTTAGGTAGTGGCCGAATCTATTCACATCCGTAAGGAGATTTTCTGCTTTGGATATTCCACGGATCTTCAACATCACCGAAAGTGCTCACCGCATTCATAACCCGTTCACACCCGAAAAGCTCGCCACTCTCGGCGCGGCGCTGCGTCTGGAATCGGGGGCCCGAGTGCTCGACCTCGGCAGCGGTTCGGGGGAGATGCTGTGCACCTGGGCACGCGATTACGGAGTCATCGGCACCGGCATCGACATGAGCCAGTTGTTCACCGAGCAAGCGAAACTCCGCGCTGAAAAACTCGGTGTCGCCGATCAAGTCAAGTTCATCCATGGCGATGCTACCGGCTTCGTCTCTGACGAGAAGGCCGGTGTGGCAGCCTGTGTCGGCGCCACCTGGATCGCCGGTGGAGTCGTCGGCACTATCGAGCTTCTGGCGCGGAGCCTGCGCACCGGAGGGATCATTCTCATCGGCGAGCCCTACTGGCGGCAGTTACCGCCGACGGAAGATGTTGCCAGGGGGTGTCTTGCCAACGCGATCGCCGACTTTCTCACGCTTCCGGAACTGCTCGCGTCGTTCGGCCAGCTTGGCTACGACGTGGTTGAAATGGTTCTGGCCGACCAGGACGGCTGGGACAGATACGAGGCGGCCAAGTGGCTCACCATGCGCCGATGGCTTGAAGCCAATCCCGACGACGAGTTCGCGAAAGATTTTCGAGCCAAACTAGCCTCGGAACCCGAGCGCTACGCCGCTTATACGCGTGAATACCTGGGCTGGGGCGTGTTCGCGCTGATGACGCGGTGATGAGGGGATTACCGGGCGACTCAGAAAGTGGGGAAAATCCAATCATGCCTAACACGGCGCTGAAGCGAACTCGCTTACGCTCGCCGCTTAGCGCTACCGTTGTCGTGACACTACGCGCCCGAGACAACGAGGCGGGGATTACGATCCGCCGGTTGCTTGGCGCTTATCCCTCCCGTTGAAACTTCTGATTCCTGACCAGCCATTCCACCAGTGCGGCGTGACTGATGCGGCGATGACAGCCGACCAGAAAGGAATCCAGCGCGCGGGGATCAGGATTTTGCACGGCGGGATGCTCGGCCAGATCGCAGAATTGCCGCAGGGTGGTCGGGCTGATCCGCAACAGCCGGCACACCTCGCCGGGTCGGTAGACCGCCCGCGCCGCGATCCCCTCGACCCGAAGTAGGGTCTGGAGCAGGGTTTCGGCCCGGTCGTGGAGCTTGGGGGGAGACTCGCCCCCGCCGATACCCAGAAAACCGCCTGAGACGCGCTCTAAGGCGCTCACCGGGGTAACCGCTACCTGGTGCTCCACGCGCCCTGACGCGCTCCTGGGCGCTCCCAGCCCCGCATTTTACCC
>WBUJ01000102.1 GCA_008933795.1 Candidatus Contendibacter sp.
CACGGGTATAGAGATTGACGTCCTTCAGCGTGTCGACGTCGAGACGCTGAAGGACGTCAATCTCTATACCCGTGAGGGGACGGTCGTGCCGCTGTCGCAAGTCGCGCGCGTTCGGTACGAACTCGAAGAGCCGGTGCTGTGGCGCCGCAACCGCGACATGGCGATCACCGTGCGCGCGGATGTGAAGGACGGCGAGCAGGGCGTCTCGGTGACGCAGGAGATCCGGCCGCTGCTGAAGGACATCGAAGCGAAACTGCCGTTCGGCTACCGCATCGACGTCGGCGGCGCCGTCGAGGAAAGCGACAAGGCCAACCGCGCGCTGATGGCAGTGGCGCCGGTTATGCTGGTCACGATCCTGACGATCCTGATGCTGCAGCTTCAGAGCTTCTCGACGATGTTCATGGTGTTCCTGACGGCGCCACTCGGAGTCATCGGGGTCGTCGCCGCGCTGCTCCTCTTCCAAGCGCCGCTCGGCTTCGTCGCGATCCTCGGGATCACCGCCCTCTGCGGGATGATCATGCGCAACTCCGTGATCCTGGTGGATCAGGTGCAGATCGAGATCGCCGGGGGACGGGACACCTGGACGGCGGTCGTCGAAGCGGCGGTGCATCGGACCCGTCCGGTGGTGCTGACCGCGGCGGCCACCGTGCTGGCGATGGTTCCGCTCACGCGCAGCGTGTTCTGGGGGCCCATGGCGATCGCCATCATGGGCGGGCTGACGGTTGCGACCGTCCTGACGATCTTCTTCGTGCCGGCGCTTTACGCGGCGTGGTTCAGGGTCGAACGCCAGATGGACCAGGGCAAAGACCGCGTTCCCGGTGACGCGGCGTTGGCTTCCTGACGGTGACCACCATGGGACGACATCGAATCGGACTGGGCTGCGAGTTCTGACGATGCGAGGCGCCGCCGCATGAACCGGTTGGATCTGCCCATGAACGCCAGCGCCTGCGTCCGCCGGCTTGCTGGCCGGCTGCTCGACATCACGGGCCTGCCGCAACGGGCCGCGCTGCTCGGAGCGCTACTACTCGCCGGCTGCTCCACGTTTCACCCATGGCAGAACCTGCCGGCGCCAGGCGGAGAGGTCGGCCAGCGCACTTCTCAGGCGGTCGAGCGACCGATCGTCGCCGTGGTGACCTTGTCCGGCGGCGGGGCGCGCGCCGCCGCTTTCGGCCTGGGCATCCTGCGGGAACTGAAGGCCACGGAATTCACGCTGCACGGCAAGCCGACGACTTTGCTGGACGAAGTGGCGCTGATCAGCGGCGTCTCCGGCGGCAGCGTGCTGGCGGCTCACTACGCCGCCTTCGGCGACGAATCGCTGACCCGCTTTGAGTCGGAGTTCCTGCTCAAAGACTTCGAGGGTGGCCTGATCCAGCTCGCCCTGTCTCCGCTCCGGCTGCACCGTCTGTCATCTCCATGGTACGGTCGCAGCAACGTCCTGGCCGAACGGCTCGAAGCGCTCTATCGCGGGCGCACTTTCGGCGACCTGCTCGCCCGGCCACGCGGTCCCGACCTGCTGGTCACAGCCACCGATCTGACCACCGGCGCAACCTTCGAGTTCACGCCCGAGCAGTTCGCCCTCATCTGCGCTGACCTGGCGAGCGTGCCGTTGTCGTTTGCCGTGGCCGCCTCATCGGCCGTACCGCTCGTTCTAACGCCCATGACGCTGCGTAATTACGCCGGGCAATGCCGCGTACCGCGCGAAAGTGACGTTTCAACGGTAATCGACAATAACTACCGAGCCCGCCTGTTCCGGGCCAGCGCGGAAAGCTATCTGAACGCCGAAGAGCGCCCCTATATCCATCTCGTCGACGGCGGCTTGGCCGACAACCTCGGCATCCGCGCCATCCTCGACCGGCTGATCGCCCATGGCTCCTTCTCCGCCAGCTTCCGAGCGGCGGCGCCGGGGTCGGTCCGCAAAATCGTCCTCATCGCCGTAAACTCGGAGCGGGACTTGGGTGAACGCATTGACCATAGCGATCGCGTGCCGACCACACGCCAGGTGGTGGATACGCTGCTGTTCGGCGCCGGCGCGCGGATAACGCAAACCACGCTGGAGATGATGAGGGATGACATGCAACGCTGGCGGCGGGAGGTCGCTGAACGACGAGGCATGCCGGGCAGCCCGTTTGCCGCCGACGCCGAGCTGCACGTGGTCAGCGTCAGCCTGCACGATGTCGAAGACCCCGCAGTGCGACACTCGGTCCTCACCATTCCCACCGCCTTTACAATCGATCCGAAGGAGGTACGCCAACTGGTGGAGGCTGGTCGGCAGGCGCTGCGCCGGTCTCCGGAGTTCCAGCGCCTGCGTCGCCGCCTGGCCGGCAAGATGGTCAAGCGGGGTGCTCCCGCCTGCGCCGCCTTGCCCTGCATCAAGGGCGGTTCGTCCACCTCGGTCGATACGTCGCACCCCAGGTCGAAGTAACCGCCCCCGGTAGCGTGCAACGCGAATGACCGCATTGAGGGCGGTTCACGGGCAAGCCTTGTTCGACGCCTTCGAGTCGGATTTCACGGTGGTGCCGAGCCAGATCGTGGCCCGGGAGTGCCTGGCGATCCTGACCACGCCCCTACTGGTTCCCTTTTTGAGCGCAATCAAGCAGCGGGGCGAGGCTTGGGCCAGCACTCTGCTGGACCAATTGACCGAGCGCTTCGGCTGGGAAGCGCTCGCCGTGTGGAGCGTCGCATCGACGCGGATCAGGCCCCGGCCCTCCTGCATCAGTTGGCGGCGCCCACCGGCCTTTCCGTACCGCTGGGCGATTTACTGCTCGACCCGCACGACCGCTCGCGGGAACTGGAATGTCGGGTGCTGTATCTAGCGCGGGCCGACGATTCCACGACCATGCTGCCGCACGGGTGCACCCCGGTCCAGGTGGGCGACCGCCTGTTGCTGGTCGGGCGCGGCGCGCGGTGCGCTTGATCTCACGCTGAACAACGAGAACACCTGCGATTACGTTCTATGGGGTCGGGAAATACCTGGCGGCTGGGTTTGGGAGCAACTGGCCAGGCTCCACGCCCGCTGGCTCGGTTCCAGCCACGGCTCGTCGAAAATCGGCTTCGGGAAAGAAGAGCCGTGGTAAATCCGCACGCCCGGCGTCGGTAGGTGCTGCTGGACCGCGGCGTAGCGTTGCCACAGCGCGAAACCGCCGCCGGCCAGCAGCGCCGCCAGCAGGATAGCCAGTGCGATCTTCCACGGGCTGTAGGGCCGTTCGCCCTGGACTTCCCCGGTGCGGCCGTTGACCAAGAAACGATAAGTTTTGTCGCGGAAGCGGAACGCCGACAGCCACACCGGCAACAGGATGTGCTTGAAGGAGATGCCGCCGTAACGGGTGTCGGTCGCGCGAATGCGCTGGTGGTCGCCGCCGATGTCGCGCTCGATGTCGCGGCGGATGGTGGCGGCCATGATTTCCCGGGCGCGCTCGAAGCCTTGTTCCAGGGTGACCTGATACATCTCGCTGCGGAAGCCGCTCAAATAGTCTTCCTGGTACGGCGTTAGATGCGCCAAATCCCAGGGTTCCAGCCGCTCGGTCACGTCCTGCGGCAACGAGCGGCTGGCCAGCACCAGCACGTCGTCGAAAAAGCGCGCGACCGTGCCCGCGGTCGACGTCCAGCGGGTTCTGGTCACCAGGCGGGTGCGTTCCACCTCCCGACCGTTCTCGACGGCGAGGTAGGTTTCCTGAACTTGATAATCATCGCCCCGTTCCCCTTGATAGATCGTGGTGGTTTCGGCGTCGTAGGTCCAATAGGGCACGTACAGGCCGGCCAGCATGGCGTCGTTGCGGGCGTAGTCCTTCAGGCCGCCAGGCGCGAACCACAAACCGCCGAGCCATCGGCGGAAGGCCGCGCGGGCTTGATCGCGGCCGATCTGGAAGGGCAAAAGCGCCTGCACCTGCAATTGGCGGTGCTGTTCGGTTTTCGCCACCACCGGCGCACCGCAGAACGGGCACTGTCCGGCGTGGGCGCCCGCATCGAAGCTGTAGGACGCGCCGCAGGAATCGCAATGGATCGCGATGTTGTCGCGAGTGGCCGCGTTCGTGGCCAACGACCGCAGCGTTTCCCGAAAATCCTGTTCCAGAATCGGTGCGGCGGAGCCGGCGATGGGATTCTCGTGGCCGCAGTGAGTGCAGCGCAAGGTGTCCGCGCCAGGCGCGTATTCGAGCGAAGCGCCGCATTGCGCGCAAGGAAAACGACGGGGTTCCGAGGTAACGGCGGGAGAGGGCATTCCAGGTTCTGGTTGCATGGCGGGGGTTCCAAAGCGGTTTTCCAGGGAGTCTAGCAGGTTCGGCGGCACGCTCCCTGAGTCTGGCGTTTACATCTTCTTTATACGGGGTCGCCTTGTTTTTACCCCGTTTTTTCAACCAGCGGCTTATGCTCCACAACATCGGAACTGTCGTGTGAAGGTATGCCATGGACGATCTGTTCATGCTGGGCGTCATGCTGGGTTTTTTCCTGTTGATGACCTTTTTGATTGAACTGTGCGCCTGGCTGGTCCGAAGGCGTTGACTGGATTCGCCATCCACCGGTTCTCCACTGCATCATCCTGATATGCGGAGGTGTCGCATGGATCTCGCTTATCTTGCTGGAACATTTCTACTTTTCATGCTGGCCGCCGGCCTTGCGGCCGGCTGTGCAAAACTGGGAGGTACCCAATGACCTGGCTCTACATTCTCAGCGGCCTCGTCTCGGTGGGGTTGCTGATCTATCTCGTCGCCGCCCTGCTCATGGCGGAGAATTTATGATGACCTCGCACGCCTGGTTGCTGCTCGGATTTTTCTTGCTCGTTCTCCTGACCCTGATCAAGCCGCTCGGCATTTACATCGCGGATGTGATGGAAGGACGTTCCACATGGGCGCTGCGCCTCGGTGATCCCATCGAATCAGCGACTTACCGCCTCTGCGGTGTCCGCAAGAATGAGGAGATGGGGTGGTTGCACTACGCGCTCGCCATCCTGCTGTTCAATGGACTGGGCGTACTCGCCGTCTATGCCCTGCAACGGCTCCAGCTCTGGTTGCCGCTCAATCCCCAACAGCTTGGCAATGTCAGCCCGGATTCGGCGTTCAACACCGCCGTCAGCTTCGTCACCAACACCAACTGGCAGGGCTACGCCGGCGAATCGACCATGAGCTATCTCACGCAGATGCTCGCCCTGACCGTGCAGAATTTTCTGTCGGCGGCGACCGGTATCGTCGTGGCTATCGCTCTGATTCGTGGCTTCGCCCGCCACACGGCGCAAAGCGTCGGCAACGCCTGGGTCGATCTGACCCGGATTACGTTCTATGTCCTGTTGCCGCTGGCGCTGGCGTTCGCGGTGGTTCTGGTCAGTCAGGGCGCGATTCAGAATTTCGCCGCCTACCAGGACGTAACCACGCTGGAAAACGCCACGCAAACCCTGGCCATGGGACCGGTCGCTTCGCAGGAAGCGATCAAGATGATCGGCACCAACGGCGGCGGCTTCTTCAACGCCAACTCGGCGCATCCTTTTGAAAACCCGACGCCGTTGACCAACTTTTTTCAGATGCTGGCGATTTTTCTGATTCCGGGCGCGCTGTGTCATACCTTCGGCCGCCTGGTCGGTGACGCCCGCCAAGGTTGGGCGGTGCTGGCCGCGATGACGATTCTCTTCGTAGTCGCCGCGCTCGCGGTGATTTATTTCGAGCAGCAGGGCAATCCGCTGTTCGCCGCCGCTGGCGTCGATCAGGCCGCCAGCGCGACCCAAGCGGGTGGCAACATGGAAGGCAAGGAAACCCGCTTTGGCATCGCCGATTCGGGGCTGTTCGCCGCCATTACCACTTCTGCTTCCTGCGGCGCGGTCATCGCCATGCATGACTCGTTCACGCCACTCGGCGGGCTGGCGCCGCTGATCCTGATGCAACTCGGCGAAGTGGTGTTCGGCGGCGTCGGCTCCGGTCTTTACGGCATGCTGGTGTTCGCCATCATGGCCGTCTTCATCGCTGGCCTGATGATCGGCCGCACCCCCGAATACCTGGGCAAGAAGATCGAAGCCTACGAGATGAAGATGACCTCCATCGCGATTCTGGTGACGCCGCTCCTGGTGCTCGGTGGAACCGCCGTCGCCGTGATGACCGTTAGCGGTCGGGCCGGCATCTTTAACCCCGGCGCCCACGGTTTCTCGGAAGTGCTGTACGCCTTCACCTCGGTGGGTAACAACAACGGCAGCGCCTTCGCGGGACTCTCCGCCAATACGCCCTTTTACAACGTGCTGCTGGCCATCGCCATGTGGTTTGGCCGCCTCGCGGTCATCGTACCGGTGCTGGCCATGGCCGGTTCGCTGGCGGCAAAGAAGCGCCTCGCTGCGACTGCGGGTACCCTGCCAACCCACGGGCCGCTGTTCGTGACCCTGCTGATCGGCACGGTCCTGCTGGTGGGCCTGCTGAACTATGTTCCCGCGCTGGCGCTGGGACCGGTGGTCGAACATCTCATGTTGTGGGCCGGCCATTGAGGGAAAGGAGAAAACCCATGTCCCGTAAAACCTTGACTTTGTTCGACCTGGCGCTGGTAAAACCCGCCATCGTCGATTCCTTCAAAAAGCTGGACCCCCGGCTGCAATGGCGCAACCCGGTGATGTTCGTGGTCTACGTCGGCAGCATCCTGACCACGGTGCTATGGGCGCAGGCGCTCGGCGGCCAGGGCGAGACATCCGCCGGCTTCATTCTCGCCGTCGCCCTGTGGCTGTGGTTCACGGTGCTGTTTGCCAATTTCGCCGAAGCGCTGGCCGAAGGTCGCAGCAAGGCCCAGGCGGCGGCCCTGCGTGGGGCGAAGAAAACCGTCATCGCCAAGAAATTGCGCGAACCGCGCTACGGCGCTCGGACAGATTTGCTGCCCGGCGCGGAGCTACGGCGCGGCGATGTAGTGCTGGTCGAGGCTGGCGATATGATCCCGGCTGACGGCGAGGTGATCGAAGGCGTCGCCTCGGTCAACGAAAGCGCTATTACCGGTGAATCCGCCCCAGTGATCCGCGAGTCCGGCGGCGATTTCAGCGCCGTCACCGGCGGCACCACCGTACTGTCCGACTGGCTGGTGGTGCGGGTCACGGTCAATCCCGGCGAGGCGTTCCTCGACCGCATGATCGCCATGGTGGAGGGAGCCAAGCGCCAGAAAACGCCGAACGAGATCGCGCTCACCATCCTGCTGGTGGCGTTGACGATCATCTTTCTCGGCGTGACGGTAACCCTGCTGCCATTTTCCATGTTCGGCGTGGACGCGGCGAAGACCGGTTCGCCGGTGACGATCACCGTGCTGGTCGCCCTGCTGGTTTGCCTGATTCCTACCACCATCGCGGGATTATTGTCGGCCATCGGCGTGGCCGGGATGAGCCGGATGATGCAGGCGAATGTCATCGCCACGTCGGGCCGGGCGGTGGAAGCGGCGGGCGATGTGGACGTGCTACTGCTCGACAAGACCGGCACCATCACCCTCGGCAACCGGCAGGCGGCGGCGTTTCTGTCCGCTGCCGGCGTGACGGAGCACGCCTTGGCCGATGCCGCCCAACTCGCGTCCCTGGCCGATGAAACGCCGGAAGGCCGCTCCATCGTGGTGCTGGCGAAACAGAAGTTCAACCTGCGCGAGCGCGACATCCACGCCCTCGGCGCGACGTTCATCCATTTCTCGGCCCAGACCCGGATGAGCGGCGTGAACCTGGACCAGCGGCAGATTCGCAAGGGCTCGGCGGACGCCATCCGCCAACATGTGGAAACTCTGGGCGGCCATTTTCCACAACCGGTCACCCACGCTGTGAACGAGGTGGCCAGCCGGGGCAGCACACCCTTGGTGGTCGCCGACGGCGCCAAGGTGCTCGGCGTGATCGAACTGAAGGACATCGTCAAGGGCGGCATCAAGGAACGCTTCGCCGAATTGCGCCGGATGGGCATCAAGACGGTGATGATCACCGGCGACAACCGGCTGACCGCCGCCGCCATCGCCGCCGAGGCCGGGGTGGACGATTTCCTCGCCGAGGCCACGCCGGAGGCGAAGCTGGCGCTGATTCGCCAGCATCAGGCCGAGGGCCGGCTGGTGGCGATGACCGGCGACGGCACGAATGACGCCCCAGCGCTGGCGCAGGCCGACGTGGCGGTGGCGATGAACAGTGGGACCCAGGCCGCCAAGGAAGCCGGCAACATGGTGGATTTGGATTCCAATCCGACCAAGCTGATCGAGATCGTCGAGACCGGCAAGCAGATGCTGATGACGCGCGGTTCGCTGACCACCTTCAGCGTCGCCAACGATATCGCCAAGTATTTCGCTATCGTCCCGGCGGCCTTCGTCACCACCTATCCGCAGCTTGCGGCGCTCAACGTGATGAGTCTCGCCAGTCCAGCCTCGGCGATTCTGTCGGCGGTGATTTTCAACGCCCTGATCATCATCTTTCTCATCCCGCTGGCGTTGACAGGCGTCCAATACCGGCCGCTGGGCGCGGCGGTGCTGCTGCGGCGCAACCTGCTCGTCTACGGCCTGGGCGGCGTGATCGTCCCGTTCATCGGCATCAAGTTGATCGATCTGCTGATTTCACTCGCGGGTTGGGCGTAAGAGGCACTTGGATTTTCTCCCTTCCCCTCCTTGGACAAGGAGGGGTGTCCCGAAGGGACGGGGTGGTTGGACTGGGCGACGAACCACCCCGGCGCTACGCGCTACTTCTCCTTAGCCAAGGAGGGGAACTCGGTGGATTGTGTTCACTGGTGACTTAAAGCAAAGTTTTTTCAAGGAAAAATACACCATGAAAACCCTCATTCGTCCCGCCTTGACGCTATTCATCCTGCTTTCCATCCTCACCGGGCTGGTCTATCCGCTGCTGGTGACGGGCATCGGGCAAGCCCTGTTCCCGAAAGAGGCCGCCGGCAGCCTGATCGAGCGCGACGGCAAACCGGTCGGCTCCCGGCTGATCGGCCAGAATTTCACCGATCCGAAATACTTCTGGGGCCGGCCGTCGGCCACCGGGCCTTACCCCAATAACGCGGTGGCCTCCAGCGGCTCCAATCTCGGCCCGCTTAACCCCGCCCTGAAGGAGGCGGTGGAGAATCGAGTTAAAGCGTTGCGCGCCGCCGATCCCGGCAACACCATGCCGGTTCCCGTCGATCTGGTTACCGCCTCCGCCAGTGGCCTCGATCCCCACATCAGTCCGGCCGCCGCCGAATATCAGGTCACGCGCGTTGCCCGAGCGCGCGGACTGGCGTCCGAAACCGTGCGAAACTGGGTGGCCCAGCACACCGAGGATCGCCAATGGGAAATTTTTGGCGAACCGCGAGTCAACGTGCTCAAACTCAATCTCGCACTCGACCGTTCGCAGGCTGAAAAACATCCATGAATGGACATATCCAGAACACGCAACCGAGGGAGACTCGCTCTGTTAGCGATCCGACACCCCCTGCTTCGCCCTTGGTCTTGGTGCGGCACTTCCGTCAAATCCTGCTGTGGCCGTTACGGGTGATGCCCGGCCAAGCGGAAGGAACACACATCTCAAAGTACTGGGAAATCCTGGAAACGATGGGCGAACAGTGTCCCTGGCGGGAAGTGGCGGACGAATTCGGCGATCCCAAGGATTTTCAGGAACGGCATTACAAGGAATTCATTACCTTTCTGCCTTACGTGCAGCGTTTTCTGTATGGCGAGGGCACGGGGCGCGAAGGTCCGGCTGGCTACGGCAAATCCCCGATCCGGGTTCTCCGCCGCCGCGATATTGCCCGGATGCGGGTGGTGCTCGACGAGCAAACGCCGCCGCTGCTGTTCCAGATCGCCCATGTCGATCTCTATTTTTTCTACGACATCGACATCATTATCCTGGTGGTGGAATTTTTCGCCAACGACCTCCCGCTGTTGCTGGCCGAGGATGTCCTGTTCAAGATTGGACGAGCTTACCCGGCCTTTTGGGAGGCCAACGGTCGAGGCGCGGAGTGTCCGTACCGGGTGGAGTGGCTATCAGAGGCGGGCCAGAGGCTGGCGGTGTCCGACTACGACGACCGGGACAAATACCTCCAGTTCACCTGCCAGCACCGCTCCCCCAACATCTCCGCCCACTGGGAATATCTGCTGCGACCGTTGGCCCTGTACCATTCCGACCGAGAGGGCGCGATCCGCTACCGGCAGATCGAATACCACCGCATGCCACTGCTGGCCTACCTCAGCTTCAGCGATCCGCATGCGCTCACGCGCGGCGACTTTGCCCGGCTGGCGTTGGTCACCAAAGCCGGGCCATCCGATACCCTGCCGTACTCCACGACGGAACTGACCGATTTCGAGCAGCGATACTGCAGCGACAGGTTTTGGGATCCCATCAACCCGACGCTGTCCAGTCGCTATCTGTGCTGCGGCCACGCCTTCGTGGTGGTCGGCAAAGCCAGCGAACCCTTCTTTGTCGACCCAGAAACCGGCCTGCTGGGCCAGTTCCGCCACCAGTATTTCCTGGTCAACCTGATCGCCCACTTCCAGAAAGCCGCATTGATGCTGTTCTCGGAATGGTTGGTGGTAGCGGTCAGCCAGCTCGACATCCACGACCTGGATTCGGTCAAGGTCTTCAAGCGGGAAATCCGCCGGATCATGGGAACGCTCCTGCGCTTCACCGAACGCTATTGGTTCCACGAAGTCTCCAACCAGACCCAGGTCCGGGATTTGTTCCGGCTGTTGACTGGCCATCTCGACACCGACCGCATTTATCACGATGTCGGCACGTCGATCAAGGATATGAACGAATATCTGGACAGCGACAGTCTGCGGCGGCAGGCGAATACCGTGGTGCGGCTGACCGTGGTCACCACCCTGGGCTTGATCGCCACCGTTTCGACCGGTTTTCTCGGCATGAACATCTTCGACGAAGCCGACAATCCGGCCTGGCTCAAGCTGTTGATTCTTTTGATGGTGCTCGTTCCCAGCACCCTGCTCGTCAATTATGCGGTCGCCCATTCCAAGGTGCTTTCGGATTTCATGGAAGCCTTGGCGGACAAGCGACTGACTTGGTGGGACCGGCTGCAAATCCTGTTCAGAATTTGGCGGAAACCTCCCGAAAAAGCGGTCAAGCCGTGAACGGCAAACCCGAAGACACCCGCCCGGATCCGGATCAGTTGCTCGACCGTCTCAGGCAGGAAGAGGTCCGCGCCCGGCGCGGCAAGCTGAAAATCTTTTTCGGCGCTTCGGCGGGCGTCGGAAAAACCTACGCCATGCTGCTGGCCGCCCGCCAGTGGCGCGAGCAGGGGGTGGATGTCGTGGTGGGCCTGGTCGAAACGCATGGCCGCCAGGAAACCGCCGCATTGCTGGAGGGCCTCGAACAACTGCCGCTCAAGGAGATTCCCTATCGGGATCGGGTGCTGCGGGAATTCGATCTCGATGGCGCCCTGGCGCGGCGGCCGGCGCTGATTCTGGTCGACGAGTTGGCGCACAGCAACGCGCCCGGTTGCCGCCATCCGAAGCGCTGGCAGGATGTCGAGGAGCTGCTCGAAGCGGGCATCGATGTCCTGACCACGGTCAACGTGCAGCATTTGGAAAGCCTCAACGACGTGGTCGGCGGCATTACCGGCATTCGGGTCTGGGAGACGGTCACCGACCGGGTGTTCGACCAAGCCGACGAGGTGGTGCTGGTCGATCTGCCACCCGACGAACTCCTGCAACGACTCAAGGAAGGCAAGGTTTACCTGCCGGATCAAGCCGAACGCGCGATTCAGAACTTTTTTCGCAAGGGCAATCTGATCGCCCTGCGCGAATTGGCCCTGCGGCGCACCGCCGAGCGGGTGGACGACGAGATGCAAAGCTACCAGCAGCGGGATGGCGGGGTGCCACCAATCATCCGGGACGCGCTGCTGGTCTGCGTCGGCCCCGACCCCGTCGCCGATATCCTGGTGCGCGCGGCCAGCCGGCTGGCCGGCAAGCTGGATTGCGAATGGCACGCCCTCTATGTCGAAACGCCGGCGCTGCAACGGTTGCCGGAGAACCAGCGCCGGGCGATTTTGAACACCCTCAAACTGGCCCAGGATCTCGGCGCCCATACCGCAACCATGGCCGCCGCCGATATCGCCCTGGCCATCGTCGAATACGCCCGCCAGCATCGCTTGGGCCGAGTGGTGGTTGGGCGTCGCCGGCCGGGCCGCCGCTGGCGCTGGCCGCGGCCGTCGCTGGTCGAGCGGCTGGCCCAACTCGCTCCGGATTTCGACCTGCTGGCGATGGCGCGGGACGACTCGCCCCGACGTCCCGCCACCCCGGTGGCCGGGGACGAGGATCGGAGCCCGTCGTCACCTTTGCTGCAACCCTACGGCGCAACCTTGCTGATCTGCCTGGGGACCGCGTTGCTGGCCACCCCACTGCTTCCCCACTTCGACCGGGCCAACATCATCATGCTGTTTCTGCTGGCGGTGGTCGGCGTGGCGGTGCGATACGGACGCGGCCCATCGGTGCTGGCGGCGGTCGTCAACGTGGTGGCGTTCGATGTCTTCTTCGTGCCGCCGCGCTTCTCGCTCGCGGTCCACGACTGGCAATACCTGCTCACCTTCGCGGTGATGCTGATCGTCGGCTTGATCGTCGGCCAGTTGACCGCCCGGTTCCGCTATCAGGCCCAAGTGGCCAGCGCCCGCGAGGAGCGCGCCCGCCATCTCTACGAAATGTCCCGCGAACTGTCCGGAGCGTTGGCCGCCGAACAGGTGATCGAAATCAGCGAACGCTGCGTCGAAGCCAGTTTCCGGGTCAAGGCGCGGTTGTTGCCGCCGGACGACAACGATCGATTGCCGCCGCCGCCGGTGCAACCTGGCAAGCCCAAGGTCGATCTCGCCATCGCGCAGTGGTGCTTCGACCGCAATACGCCGGCCGGCCTCGGCACCGATACCCTGCCCGCCGCGTCGTTGTTGTACCTGCCGCTCAAGGCCCCACTGCGCACTCGCGGGGTGCTGGCCGTGGCGCCCGAGCAGCGGCGCTTGCTGCTGATCCCGGAACAGCGGCGGCTGCTGGACACCTTCGCCGCGCTGATCGCCATCGCCCTGGAACGGGTGCATTTCGCCGCCGTCGCCCGCGACACGCTGGTGAAAATGGAAGCGGAACGGCAGCGCAATTCGCTGCTGGCGGCGCTATCCCACGACCTGCGCACGCCGATGACCGCTCTGATCGGGCTGGCGGAAACGCTGGCGCTGGAACTGGCCGCCGAGCAATCTCCCCACCACGAATCGCTGACCGCCATCCGCGAACAGGCGGTACGGATGGCGCTGCTGGCGGACAATTTGCTGGACATGGCCCGGTTGCAGGCCGGCGGCGTCCACTTGCGCAAGGACTGGCAGTCGCTGGAGGAACTGGTTGGCTCGGCCGTGCGAATGCTGGCTCAGCCGCTGCGCGACCATCCGCTGCGGCTGGCGCTAGACCCGGAACTGCCGCTGGTCAACTGCGACGCGGTGCTGATCGAGCGGGTGCTGGTGAACCTGCTGGAAAACGCCGCCAAGTACACGCCGGCGGATACCGTGATCGGCATCGCCGCCAGCGCCGAGACCGACCGGCTGACGGTCGAGGTGTGGGACGAAGGACCGGGCTTGCCGGTCGGACGGGAACAGGCCCTGTTCGAAAAATTTGCTCGCGGCCAGGCTGAATCGGCGGTGCCGGGGGTCGGCCTCGGATTGGCCATCTGCCGGGCGGTCATCGAGGCCCACGGTGGCCAGATCCGGGCCGAAAACCGGGCCGGCGGGGGCGCCCGCTTCACGTTCACGTTGCCGCTGGAACCGCCGCCGCCGTTCGAAACCGATGAGGAGTCCAATCTGGAGCCGACATGATCGCCACCACTGAACCCGCTCTGACCGTTTTGATCGTCGAGGACGAGCAGGCTATTCGCCGTTTCGTGCGCGCCGCGCTGGAAGGTGAGGGTTATCGGGTGCATGAGGCGGATACCCTGCGGCGCGGTTTGTCGGAAGCCGGCACCCGCAAGCCGGACTTGGTCGTTCTCGATCTCGGACTGCCGGATGGCGACGGTGTCGACTTCATCCGCGATCTGCGCGCCTGGAGCGGCATGCCGGTGCTGGTGCTGTCGGCCCGGGTCGAGGAATACGACAAGGTCGAGGCATTGGATGCCGGCGCCGACGATTATCTGATCAAGCCGTTCGGAGTGGCGGAATTGCTGGCGCGGGTGCGGGCGGTGAGCCGGCGCCACGCGCGCGAGCCGGGCGGTACCGCCATCATCACCTTCGGCGAGGTGAGCGTGGATTTGGAACGTCGGCAGGTGGCGCACAACAACCAGCCGGTCCATATCACGCCGATCGAGTTCCGGTTGCTGTCCACACTAATTACCAAATCCGGCAAGGTGCTGACGCACCGCCAACTGCTGCGGGAAGTCTGGGGACCGGCTTACGTGGAACGCGGCCACTACCTGCGTATCTACATGGGTCATCTACGCCAGAAGCTGGAAGCCGACCCGACCCGACCGCAATATTTTCTCACCGAAACCGGCATCGGTTACCGGTTCTGTCCAGCCTGATCCGCGTTCGTTTCGCCGAAGAGGGAGCAACCCGGCAATGCGAAATTATTCCACGTGGCATATTCGGGCGGGATGCGGATGAGGCCGCCATGGAACCCTGCCAGCTATCATCCACCAGGCATCCACCAGGATTGTGCATAATCCGAAGTCTCGGGAACCAACCTCCGTTCGCCCGCCCGCCAGGATACCGCCGCGATGCTGAAGCAAGATCTTGTTATGCTGATATCGGCCGTGGTGGCGCTGGTTCACGCCTTGGGGGTGTTTCGGCAATCCATGCCGTGGCCAGCGTCAGAACCCCGCAGGGAGCCATCGTCTGGGCCATTTCTTTGTCGGTGTTTCCCTACGTTGCCCTGCCGCTCTACTGGATTTTGGGTCGCAACCGCTTCCATGGCTACGTCGAGGCCTTGCAGCGCGGCGCGCTGAATTACGCGACCGACCGGCAATTTTAGAGTTGGCTTTCCCAGGAGGAGACACGTTGTGGTAACCGTTACGGCGCGCTCCCCCTGAATACGCCGGAGCAGCGGGCGCAGTTCGAGAGCATGAGTTACCAAACCGACTATGGCGAACTGCCCCGAGAGGTTTATGCTGACCGCTTGAGAATTCTCTATCCGAATAACGGTCTGACGGTGGATTGCCTGGCAACTTCCATTCCGGGAACGCGAAGCCGCCAGACCCATTTGGATGAATCGCGGGGCGAAACGCCTTGTCCCTCAATCACCTTGAAGCACCTTGGGAGAATTTACGATGAGCAACACGTTTGTCGCGGTCGCATACGACGACACCTACACGGCCCAGGAGGTTCGGTTACGGCTGCTGCGGATGCAGAAGGAGTACCTGATCGACCTGGAGGATGCGGTGGCCGCCGTTCGCGACGAGAAGGGCAAGGTCAAGCTGCACCAGATTCACAACCTGACTGCCGCCGGCGCGGTTTCTGGCAGTTTCTGGGGGCTGCTGATCGGCCTGATCTTCATGAATCCGCTGCTGGGATTGGCGGCGGGCGCGGCGGGCGGCGCGCTGAGCGGCGCGCTGGCCGACATCGGCATCGACGACGATTTCATGAAAAAGCTGGCCTCCGAGTTGAAACCGGGCTCCTCGGTGCTGTTCGTGCTGGTCAAGCACTTTACCCCGGACAAGGTGCTGGCCGAGCTGGAGGGCACTGGCGGGCGGCTGTTGAAGACCTCGCTGTCGCACGAGGACGAGGCCAAGTTGCAGGCGGTGCTGGACATGGTCAAACCGCAGGCCGAGGCTGCCGCTCCCAATCTGGAGAAACCGGGGTTTGAGTAGCGGTTGAGTTCCGTATTTGTAATTTCACGATTCATCGTGAAATCGGATTTTCTCTAAGGTCAACCCAAAGGCGCTAAAATCGAGATGTGAAAGCTCCTCCCCCTTGCCAAACCGGCCGTAAGGCCGATGCGGAACCACCGCCCCCTACCGGGACCAGCCCACCCGACCAAATCGCCCGGCTTTTACCCCGTGGGC
>WBUJ01000268.1 GCA_008933795.1 Candidatus Contendibacter sp.
ATCTTGAACTATTGGTTATTATTCTATTTAATTCATTACTAAAAGCCAAGCCGCTGGCTAAAACCTCAGGATTCCCCGTCGGGTTCGCCTGAGGTGCGGCATCGACGGCGGTGAGGCGGCGGTGGCCGGTGCGCCGATCCTCCCACCGGTGGGGACCTCTCGAGGAGAACCGACGACATGAGCACGGTGCGCAGTACCGCAATCCCACCCGCTCAACTGGGCGCCTACCTGACGCCGGCGGGAACGAGCGCCTCCGTCCGTTCCACGTCGACCCCCGCCCTGGCGGCGATGCGTCAGGCTGCCGCCGACCCACTTACAGCGACCGCGCCGGCGGCGCCCTGGCCGGTACCGATGACAGGGGAGGAAGGGGAAGTTCAGCAAACCCAGCAGCGCGCCGCCCGCGAGCGGCTGAAACACGCGCTCGCGCACGGCAAGGTGATGAGCCTGCTGGTGAGCGCCGCATTGCGACAACCCCAGGCGGTGGAGGAGTATCTGCCGCGTGCGGGCCAGTGGCTCGCCGACTGCGCCCGCCACCTCGCGACGCGATTGCTGCGGAATGCCGGCCTCGATCCGGCGACCGCCACTCTGTCGGGCTATCACCAGTACGAAGTGCATCGGTTGCTGGCGGCGCTGATCGAACGGAATCCCGATTGGGTCAGCCAGCGTTCGCCCGAAACCCTGGCCACCCTGCTGGCGCCGTCGGTACCGGCCGACGTCCGGTGGCCGCCCGAGGAACGGCGGGAGTGGGTGTCAGCCGGCGCATCGTTGGACGTGCAGTGGGGTTATGCCAGAGCCCTGGCCCGCATCGCGGTCGCCGCACTGGAACATGATTTCCAGCGCGACCGGGTGACGGTGTTGGCCGATGCCCGTTCGGTGCTGGCCCGCGCCGCCACCGAACGGGCCGACCGTCTGTGCCAGCGCCTGGAACTGGACCCGTCCGCTCACCCGATCGCCCTGCTGCACTATCTGAACGTCGGGGGACGGCTGTACGCCGCCACCCTGGCGCGGGTCCACCGGGAGTCGGTCGCGCGGATCCAGGATTACCAGGACTGTCTCAACCGGCACGATCCCGCCGGGGCGGACGCCATCGCCCGCCAGTACCAGGAAGGCCGGCTCGGTTATGAGGGGATCGCGTTCCATTTCGCCGCGATCCTGAGGCAATTCGACGGGCTGACGCTGGAGCGGGAACTGGCGCCGGAAGGGGCACACTTCCCGCGGTTGGCATCGCCTTCGGCGGCGACGAACCGGGCAGCACGCTTGTTCCCCTCCGCTCTGTCGCCGCCCTCGGTCTGACGAGGACGGGGGAGCGAGTTGCGGACGTTGAATCGGATGAGTCCAGGCGGGGATGAGTCAGTGAGTCATTCTGCTTATGAGTCAATAAAGCAGTGAGTCAATAAGGTAGTGAGTCAATAAAGCAATAAGTCAGTGAGTCAGTAAGCCAGTGAGTCAATAAGTCAATACGTCAATGAGTCACTGGATCAGTGAGTTGATGAGTCAGTCAGCGAGCGAAGGAGTGAACCATGCTATTTCCTGACCTGCCGCCGCCCGGCCCGACTTCGCCGGTGACCGTCGCCTGCGTCCAGCAGGCGGCGGCGACCTACGGCATACCGGAAGCACTGATCCTGGCGGTGCTCAAGACCGAAGGCGGACGGCCCGGCCTGGCCCGGCGCAACCGCGACGGCAGCCACGATCTCGGTCCGATGCAAGTCAACACGCGCTGGGTCCGCCGGGAAGGCTTGAACGCCCGCGACTTGCGCGACCACGGTTGCTACAACCTCCACGTCGGGACCGCTATCCTGGCGCGGGAGTTGCGCGCGGCGCCGGACCTCGCAACCGGGGTGGGCAATTACCACAGCCGGACGCCTCGCCACCACCAGCGTTATCAGCGGTTGATCGTTCGGTCGTTAAAGCGGTTGCTGGCCGGAATGGGGCGATCCGCGCCGCGTGGAGCGCCCTGATGGGGGATGATCAACGGCTCGGGCGGGCGGGCCGGAGCACCGTTCAGCCGCTTGCCCCGGCCCGGAACGGATTGTAGCCGGCCACGGGCGTCGCCAGTTCGGCCGGGGTCGGCAGGCGAAAGGTGATCGGCTCCGCCCCGGCCTGCTGCACGTCGATCCGGGTGATGGCGGCCAGGTCCCGCAGATACAGCAACACGCAGGTCGGCCCCCCGTCGCCGCCGGGCACCGTGTAGCCGATGGCGCGCAGGTGAGCAAACTCGGGTTCCCGAACCAGGCGGGCGAGCAGATGGGGATGAGCGCCCACCCCGTCGAACAGGATCGCCGCCCGCCGGAGTCCGGGCGCCTGGCCCTCGGCGCGCCAATAGGCCGCCAGCCGGTCCTCGATGGCGGTGGCCAGCGCCACCGTCACCCGGGTTTTGTCCAGGATCAGGGTCGAGACCGCCGCCAGATCGGCGAGGTCCACCGGACCCGGGAGGGCGCGGGGCAACGCCAATTCCAAGCCGACGGCGACGGGCCGATAGCCCTGCTGCAGCGCCCGCCGCAGGGCCAGGCTGACCACGCGCGGCGCGGACCGCCCGAACAGCACGTTCAAGCCGTCCACCGGCAAGA
>WBUJ01000103.1 GCA_008933795.1 Candidatus Contendibacter sp.
TGTCCGACACGGTGCTGGACGTGCCGGATGCGGCCCGGACGTAGAACGAGGTGTGTTCCATCACTCGGCGCGTGAGAGTCGGCGGCTGGTAGGCGGCGGTCGCTTGGCGCTGGGCCTGGACCACCGGGTTGTAGGCCAGGACGAAGGCCAGCGCCGGTTCTTCCTCCCAGGCCGCGGCTACGGCCGGGAGCCACAGCATGCCGAGCCACCAACCCCGGTTCATGGTGATTCCTCCCTGGCCAGTCCCGCCGCGTTCACTCGGAACGCCGGCAGCCCCAGCCCGGCCAGGGCGCGCGCCGCCGCGTCCAGGGTGGCGAACCCCCGCACCCCACCGCGCTGGCGCTCCAGCACTTCGCGCCGCTCGCCCGTCCGGGTGGCGTAAGCGATCCAGACCGTCCAGCCGCCCGCGGCCTGGTCGTGAACCACCTCGACCTCACGCACCGCCCCCGCCTCCGCCAGAACCTTCAACTTGGGAAGTTGCATCCATCAAGTTTACTGTTTTGATGGATAGATTCAACCAGCAAGAGGCTGGCGCTGCTTTTTTAACCAACTCGCAGAATTGCGCCAAGTGCGCGGCGTGGTGAAGGGTTTACTCCATCCCGGCGGGAGTTATCCACCGGGATGGTGCATAAGCCGCCCGCGGCCACGTAGCGGCGGGTGCGTCGCTATGGCCGGCATTGATCAGGTAGATAGAGGTCTGCCACGGTTGTGGCATCCGGGTCACTGATACGTTGCCAGGGGGCCTCGTCCCGGGTGGCCCGCCACCTCGGCCACCTGGGCGACCGCCTGGGTCGAGCGGCGTGTCCACCCCACGACCCGCCCATCCAAACCGTCCGGCAATATGGTTTAGTCTTTGAGTTTGGTAGAGACCAGGCCCGAGTAATACACATGGGTCACGCCCTCGATCTCCTGGGCGCGGACGGTCTCCTGCTTGCCGCGTCCCAACCCGGCGATGACCGCTTCCCCATCGGAAAGGGGCTGCAAGGTCACGCCGCGCTCGCCGTCGAATTCGAGATACAAAAACCCCCGGTCGTCTTGCCGCAAGGCGATGCGCTTGACGGTTTTCTGCAGGGCGTCGGGCACGGCGTAATGGCCCAGACGCGCCCGCCAGGCCGTCGGAACCGGCACGGGGTGGATTTTGATTCCGACCAATCGGCGGGCGCCTCGGTCGCTCACCGCGAGCAATAATTCCTCGGAACCCACCCGCACGTAGCGAAAGTGATGGGTTTGCCATTCCTTGGGGCCGGCGGGGATCAAGCCCAACAGCTTGTACTCGACACGGCACTCGTCCTCGCCGATCGGCACGAGTTCCACCCGATCCGACCCCGACTGGCCCCACAAGCGCTGGCCTTCCACGCCGACTTCGACAAAACCGAACACGGTTTCGTAGGCGCCCGCGTACCGGTGCAGTTGTTGCGGACTGAGGGTGATCGCAGGCCGTTGTCGCACGTCGCGCTCGGGGGGCAGGGCGATGCCGGTTTTGGCCTGCAAGAGCGCCTGCAAGGCGGCTTTGGCGACTTCCAGGACGGCGGGCAGCGCGCCCGCCGAATTGGCCAGCACCACCACGCCCAGTTGCTGCTGGGGCAACACCGCCAATTGCGCGTTGAAGGCGCCGTCCGACCCGCCGTGCCCCAGCAGGGGACCTGCCGGTTCGGGCCAGCTCGGGTCGATGGCCCAGCCGAGGCCCATGGCGAGGTCAAAATCCAAGGGTATCCCTCGGTTTTGTCGCTGCATCATGTCCGCCAAGGTTTCCGGGCGCAGCAGGGTCTGGCCGGTCGGGGTTTGCCCCTGGTTGAACACCGTGCGCATGAAGTGACCGAGTTCGACCACGTTGGACACTAGGCCCCCCGCCGGTACATCGCGGATCACGACATAGTCGGTGAGTTTTCCCGCGTCGTCGTAGGACCGGGCGAGGCGGGCGTCGGGTTTGAGCCTGGCCGCGACGTAGGAGTTTTCCATGCCGATTGGCGACAACACCCGGGTCTTGAGCCAGTCCGCGTAAGGCTCGCCGGCGAGGGTTTCGACGACGTGCCCCAGCACAGTGGCGCCCAAGTTGGAGTACGCCGAGAGGGTGTTGGGCGGATAAGCCATGTATTCGTCCTTGAGTTGCTGGCGCATGTAGCGAAGGGGTTCCTCGCTGTTCCAGCCGTTCAGATAGTCGGCGGGCAAGCCGGAGTGGTGGGTCATCAACTGGCGGGCGGTGAAGGTCGGTTGCGGGGTAAAGCGCGAGCGAATCGCGAAATCCGGCAAATAGTCCTGGATGGGCCGGTCGAGGTCCAACTGACCTTGCTCGGCCAGTTGCAGGGCCGCCACCGCGTTGAACAGCTTGGAGATCGAGCCGATGCGATAGAGGGTATCGGGTGTCGCTTTGATTGAGTTGGCGACGTCCGCGTAGCCGAATCCTTCGGCCCAAATGATTTTTGGGCCATCCACCAGGGCGATGCTGAGTCCCTGAATTTTGTTTTCCCGCATTTCATACACAATCAATTCCCGCAGGTAAGCCTGGACCGCCTGGGTAGCACCCCGCGCGAACGCTTGCGGACGCGGCGGCGGGCCGGTGCAAGCCAGCAGGCTGATGGCCATAACCAGCGGGGTTACCAACAATAAAACCTGTCGGCGAGCATAGAGCGCCCTGATCCAGGTTGTGGCTGGCGCGGGAAAACTCATGGCTCCCTCCTAAGATGGATAACAACCGTTCGTTGACTCCCCGGCGGTTGCAGGATGCCGCTACCGGGCGCCCCTCGGCCTGGGAAAGCGTAGCACGGTGGGTCCGATCTGACCGGGTCCACGGCGTCCGGCGCTGCCAACCCTCCCAACTGGTGAAACACTCACCACCCCGTTCCCGCGCAAGAGGCGCGGATGCCCGACGACCTCCCCGGCGTCGGCGGGTAAAGGGATGGACTGCCTGCCGGGGCGGTCGGCCCGCCCGCGCCGCCCGATCGTCGGCTGTGGTGCGGATCGGTTTGATGTCCATAGCATCCTTGAACCTGCGCGCAGGTCTTCAGAGGGTTCCGGTCGTCAGAATCCGTTGAATGCCAGCCACCGCCTGGGCGACGCCGTCTTCTTGGCGAATGTTCGCTCCCAATTCCGCCGCGCGGCGCCGCATCCCGCTATCGCTGACGGCGGTCACCATCGCGGCCGCGAGCCGCTCCACGGTCAACTGGCCGCGCGGGATCGGCCGGGGGCCGACCCCTAACTCCTGCACGCGTTGCGCCCAGAACGGTTGATCCATCATGAAGGGAATCACGATCGTGGGGATGCCGGCGCGGAACCCGGCGGCCGTGCTGCCCGCCCCGCCGTGATGGACCACCGCCGTCATCCGCGGAAAGAGCCAGTCGTGGGGCGCGGCGTCTAGGGCTAAAACATGATCCGGCAGATCGGATGGCTGGAGGCCGCCGGTAGTGTTCCAGACATGGATTTCATACCAAAACCCCAAATTCATATCCACGAGACCTGATCTATCCATCGGCGATCAGACCTAGCCCCTTCATCTTGCGCCACAGGGTGGTCCGGCTCATCCCGAGCAGCGTGGCAGCTCGATCGCGGTTGCCCCCGAATTTCGCCAGGGCCTCGATGATTTCGGTTTTCCGTGGGGGCTGGCTCGAAGGATTTGCATGGGAGTGCGGCGTTTCATCGTCGCGCGCGCTCGCGCGCTTGATGAGACAGCTCGGTAGATCGGTGATCCGGATCCAGTGGTCGTGTGACAATAGCACCGCGCGTTCGAGGGCGTTGCGCAACTCGCGCACGTTGCCGGGCCAATCGTACTCGACAAACAACCGGCTGACCTCGGGGCTGAGGCCCATGACCGGCTTGTTCATCTTCAGACGGTACTCCTCGATGAACTGTTGGGCCAATAACAGCACGTCGTGTTCGCGCTCCCGCAGCGCCGGCATCGCAATACTGACCACGTTCAACCGGAAAAACAGATCGGCCCGAAACGCGCCGGTCTGGATGGCGGCGTCGAGATCGCGATGGGTGGCGGCGATGATGCGCGCGTTCGCCTTGCGTTCCTTCTGCTCGCCCAGACGAGTCACCACGCCTTCCTGCAACGCCCGCAACAGCGCCGCTTGCGCCGAGGGGACCAGCTCCGCCACTTCGTCCAGAAACAGCGTGCCGCCGTTGGCCGCCTCAAACAGGCCCGGCCGGTCTCGCAAGGCGCCGGTGAACGCGCCCTTGGCGTGTCCGAACAATTCCGAACTTTGCAAGCTTTCCGGCAGCGTGGCGCAGTTGATCGCCACAAACGGCGCGCTGGCGCGGAGCGAAGTTTCATGGATCCCTCTGGCGATCAATTCCTTGCCGGTGCCGCTCTCGCCCGTAATCAGGACCGTGCTGTCCACGCTGGCGACCGCGCGGGCGATGACGATGGCCTCGTGCAGGGCCGGACTGTGGCCGGCGAGCCGACCGAAAGCGCCGGCCTCGGCGTGGCCGGTCGATCGTAGTTGCTGCTGGAGCCGGCCGATCGTCTGATTTTGCTCCTGGACGGTTTCTTTCAACTGGCGGAACAGGGTCGGCAGGTCGATGCGCTGGTAATCGCCGCCACAACCGGGGTAGCGGTCTTCCATCGTTTCCTGAAAGGCCGCTTCAAAGGTGCAGCAGGGATGCCCCTGGCCGCGACAGGCCGTCTCGACCGCGATGACTTCGCGTTGGAATAGGTAGCTGAGATGCCCCGACGCATAGCCGGCCAGCGACCAGCAAACCGGCTCCTGGCTGCTGCCGAGCAGGGCCACATGCTGTTCCGCCTCGATGGAATCGTACCAGCGGGCCTGGAGCGCCAAGATCCCCCGCTCGGCATCGACCTCGGTCGATGCCAGCGCTTCCACGCGCGCCATCCCCTGTCGCTCGTGCAGGAGCATACCCAAGTGTATTTGTTCTTCGATGGTCAAACCCGGATGGCGCAGGCAAAGCCAGTGGCCATCGTGAAACCCCGTTTGATAGCCATAGCGCTTGAGCACCCCTTGCGCCAGATCGGCGCCCAGCGAACGAATCAGCTCCGACTGCAACTGGCCGAAGGCGTGGGCGGGCAACAGCAACATCCGCTGGTCTTCCAACTCGAACCGGCCCGACTGTTTCCGAAAACCCGGCAAAACCCAATCGTCCAACAGCGGTCGGACGCGCTCGCGCAGGGCCGCAAAAGAATGAGGAACAGGCATGGCGTTTCAACCGTTTCAATTAACCGAAACGAATCGTAACAAATGCAACGTCAATTGAAACACTACTTTCCATTCAGACCATCTAACATAATGATTCATCTATTTATTAATGGATGGCCCATTCTTTGCCGACAAGCAGTCCATTTCCTACCATTTTACTCGGGAGACACCATGGTAACGTTGAGAGCCGCCGCCGACCGTGGCCGTTCGAACCAGGGCTGGCTGGACAGCGCGCACACCTTTTCGTTCGCGCATTACTACGACCCCCAACAGATGGGTTTCGGCCCCCTACGGGTGATCAACGACGACCGCGTTATTCCCGGCGCCGGTTTTGGCGCGCACGGCCACCGGGATATGGAGATCATTTCCTATGTCCTGGAGGGCGCGCTGGCGCACAAGGACAGTTTGGGGAATGGGTCGGCGATCCGCCCCGGCGACGTGCAACGCATGAGCGCGGGCACCGGTATCCAGCATAGCGAGTTCAATCATTCCCCTACCGAACCCGTTCATTTCCTGCAAATCTGGATTGTCCCGGATCGGGCCGGGTATCCACCCAGTTACGAGCAGAAATACTTCGACACGGCGGAAAAGCGCGGGCGGTGGCGGCTGGTCGCGTCCCGCGACGGTCGCGAGGGTTCGGTGTCGCTGCATCAGGACGTGGATGTGTACGCCACCCTGCTGGATGGCGCGGATGCCGTGGAGTTTGCAGTACGCGACGGCCGCCTGGCCTGGATGCAAGTGGCCCGGGGCGACGTGCGCGTCGACGGCCGGCCGCTCCGTGAAGGCGACGGGCTGGCCATCGACGAACCGGGGCGTTTCCGCCTCGACGGCGCTCAGGCCGCCGAGATCCTGCTGTTTGATATGACCGGCTCTTGGCGGGCCGCGTGATTTCACGACTATTTCACTACTCATGAGGAGATTCCCACCATGGCCAATACCGCCCTGGAACTGCTGACCCCGCAGAATTGCCAACTGATCTTCATCGACCACCAGCCGCAAATGGCCTTCGGCGTGCAGTCCATGGATCGACAGGCCCTGAAGAACAACGTCGTGGCCCTGGCCAAGGCGGCGAAGATCTTCAACATTCCCACCACCATGACGACCGTCGAAACGGAAGGCTTTTCCGGTTACACCTACCCGGAACTGCTGGATGTTTTCCCCGGCCAGACGCTCCTGGAACGCACCTCCATGAACTCCTGGGACGACCAGAAAGTGCGCGATGCCCTGGCCGCCCACGGCCGCAAGAAGGTGGTCGTGTCCGGGCTTTGGACCGAGGTCTGCAACAACACCTTCGCTTTCAGCGCCATGCTGGAGGGTGGCTACGAAATTTACATGGTGGCCGACGCCTCCGGCGGCACCTCGAAGGAGGCTCACGACTACGCCATGCAGCGCATGATCCAGGCCGGGGTGATCCCCGTCACCTGGCAGCAAGTGCTGCTGGAATGGCAGCGCGACTGGGCCCGCAAGGAGACTTATGACGCCGTGATCCAGTTGGTTCAGGAGCACTCCGGTGCCTACGGCATGGGCGTGGACTACGCCTATACCATGGTGCATAAAGCGCCGCAGCGCACGCGCGGCGCCCACTCGGCCCTGGCCCCGGTCCCCGCCAAGTAAGCCCTCTGCGAGCCCGGCCAGAGGATCGGGCGTGCACTCCGCCCTGGAGTTCATCGCATGACCCGTCGCGAATTGTTGCAATCGGCAGTGACCGCCGCCTTGTCCAGCCTGGCGGTCGGCCACACCCAGGAGACGTCCATGGCAACGCCCGATCTCATTCTCAGCAACGGCCACATCACCACCCTGGACCGCGGCACCTCCGAGGCCCAAGCCGTCGCCATCGGCGATGGGCGCATCCTGCGGGCGGGCAGCATGGCCGAGATCATGCCGCTGGCTGGCCCGCGGACCGAGGTGATCGACCTCCAGGGTCGGCGCGCGATCCCCGGCCTGAACGACAGCCATACCCACCTGATCCGCGGCGGCCTGTACTACAACATGGAGCTGCGCTGGGAAGGTGTGCCGTCCCTGGCCGATGCCCTGCGCCTGCTCAAGGAACAGGCCGCGCGCACGCCCGCGCCGCAATGGGTGCGCGTGGTGGGCGGCTGGTCCGAATTCCAGTTCGCCGAGCGGCGCATGCCCACCCTGGCCGAGATCAATGCCGTCGCTCCCGAAACTCCGGTTTTCGTCCTTCACCTGTACGGCCGCGCGCTCCTGAACCGCGCGGCGACCCGCGCTTTGGGTTTCGACAAAAATACCCCCAACCCGCCGGGCGGCCAGATCGAGCGCGCCGCCAACGGCGAACCCACCGGCCTGTTGGTCGCTAAACCCTCCGCCCTGATCCTCTACTCGACCCTGGGTCAAGCGCCCAAGCTCCCGCTGGAAGATCAGGCCAACTCCACCCGGCATTTCATGCGCGAGCTGAATCGCCTCGGCATCACCTCGGTGATCGACGCCGGTGGCGGCGGGCAGAACTACCCCGAGGATTACGCTGTCATCCAGCGCCTGCACCAAGACCGGCAGATGACCGTGCGCGTGGCCTACAACCTGTTCGCCCAAAAAGCCGGGGAAGAGCTGGACAGTTTCCGGCGCTGGACCGAGATGACGACCCCAGGGGCTGGCGATGCGCAACTGCGCATGAACGGCGGTGGAGAAAATCTGACCTGGTCCGCCGGCGACTTCGAGAATTTCCTGGAGCCGCGCCCGGAATTCGCCCCCACCATGGAACGCGAGTTGGAACCGATTGTGGAGTTGCTGGTGGAAAAGCGCTGGCCCTTCCGCCTCCACGCCACCTATGACGAGAGCATCCATCGTTTCCTGACCGTGTTCGAGCGCGTCAACGGGCGCCGGCCGTTTGCCACCCGCTTCATCATCGACCACGCGGAAACGATCTCCGAACCCAATATCGAGCGCATCAAGGCTCTGGGTGGCGGCATCGCCATCCAGCACCGCATGGCGTTCCAGGGAGAGTATTTCGTCGAGCGCTACGGCGCCAAGGCGGCCGAGGCGACGCCGCCGGTGAGCAAGATGCTGACGCTGGGCGTGCCGGTCGGAGCGGGCACCGACGCCACTCGCGTGGCCTCCTACAACCCCTGGGTTTGTCTCTCTACTGGCTGACTCAGGGCAAGACGCTGGGTGGGTTGCGGTTGACCTCCGAGAAGAACCTGCTGGACCGCGAGACCGCGCTGCGGCTGTGGACGAAAGGCTCGGCCTGGTTCTCCGGTGAAGCCGAGGTCAAAGGCGCCATCGCTCCGGGGCAATACGCCGACCTCACGGTGCTTTCCGACGATTATTTCAAGGTGCCGGGCGAGGACATCCAGCAGATCGAGTCGGTGCTGACGGTGATGGGTGGCCAGGTGGTCTATGCCGCCGCCGAATTTCGCCGCCGCGATCCGGGCGCGCCGCCGCCCTCGCCCGACTGGTCGCCGATCAAGGCCTACGGCGGCCACTGGCGCAAGGCGGAGCACCGGCCGGCGCCCGCCACCCAGGCCATGGCCCTGGCTTCGGCCTGCGGCGGTGGCCGCCGCTGCAGCCTGCATGGCTACGCTCACCACCAGGCTTGGGCCTCGGCGGCGCCGGTGCGGGACCAGAACGCTTTCTGGGGCGCCCTCGGCTGCTCTTGCTTTGCTTTTTGAGAGGCGATCATGCGCGACCGCAAGGCCGAGGCCCAGCCTCTTCAACCACCGGCGGCTTCGATCTTCAGCCATCGCACCTTTGCCGTGCTCTGGCTGGCGACGGTGCTGTCCAATATCGGTACCTGGATGCACGATGTGGGCGCGGGCTGGCTCATGACCTCGCTGGCGCCCTCGCTGCTCTGGGTGGCCCTGGTGCAGACCGCCACCTCTCTGCCGGTGTTCCTGCTTTCTCTGCCGGCGGGCGCCCTGGCGGACATCGCGGACCGCCGCCGCCTGCTCGTGGGCGTGCAGGCCGCCTTGGCGCTGGTGGCGGGCGGCTTGGGCCTGCTGGTGTTCCTGGAGCAGGTCAGTCCGGCTATGCTGTTGCTGTTCACCTTCGCCATGGGCGTGGGCACGGCGCTGGGCGCGCCGGCCTGGCAGGCGATCGTGCCGAGCCTGGTGCCGCGCGAGGCGCTGCAACAGGCTGTAGCCACCAATAGCGTGGGGGTCAACCTCAGTCGCGCCATCGGTCCGGCACTGGCGGGCTTTATCATCACCGCGCTGGGCCTGGCCATGCCCTTCTTGATCAACGCCCTGAGCTTCCTCGCGGTGGTGGGGGTGCTGCTTTGGTGGCGGCCGCCGCGCACCGAGCGGCGGTTGCCGGCGGAGGACCTGCTGGGTGCCATGCGCACCGGCCTGCGCTATGCTTGGCACAACGCGCCGCTGCGGGCGACCCTGGTCCGGGCGGCGGGCTTTTTCCTCTTCGCCAGTGCCTACTGGGCGCTGCTGCCGCTGATTGCGCGGCAGGTGCTGGCTGGGGGTGCTCCGCTCTACGGCATTCTGTTGGGCTGCGTGGGAGCCGGCGCGGTACTCGGCGCCTTCACCCTGCCCCGCCTGCGCGCTCGCTTGGGGCCAGACAACGTGGTGGCCCTGGGCACCGCGGGTACGGTCGCGGCCCTGCTAGCCCTGGCCGGCCTTCCGCTGCGGCCCGTGGCGGCCTTGGCCTGCCTGCTGGCCGGCGCCTCCTGGATCGCCGTGCTGACCTCGCTCAATGTTTCCATGCAGGTCGCTCTGCCCGACTGGGTGCGCGCCCGCGGGCTCTCGATCTTTGTCATGGTGTTCTTCGGCTCCATGAGCGTGGGCAGCATCACCTGGGGGCAGACCGCCACCCTGCTGGGCCTGCCCGCGGCCTTGGCCCTGGCCGCTGCCGGGGCGCTGATCGCCATACCCCTGACCTGGCGCTGGAAGTTGCAGCAGGGATCAGGGCTGGACCTGGCCCCCTCCACGCACTGGCCAGCGCCGCTGGTGGATGGCGAGGTGGCGCATGACCGGGGACCGGTCATGGTCACGATTGAATACCGTGTGGAGCCGATACAGGCCGAGGCGTTCGTGGCCACACTGGACGAGCTTAGTCACGAGCGTCGCCGCGATGGTGCCTATGCCTGGGGGTTGTTTGAAGATGTCGCTCAGCCTGGACGCTACCTGGAATATTTTCTGGTGGCCTCCTGGCTGGAGCATTTGCGCCAGCACGAGCGGGTGACTCGCGCCGACCAAGACATTCAGACCCGCGCGCTCAGTTTCCATGCCGGCCCCGACCAGCCCCACATCGAGGGCCGCCCGGTCCACGCCGGTCTGGCCGCCGCTGACGATCTTCCTCAGCATCGAACGGCCCCGACCCGGTAGCGGTGTTCGAACGCCTCGACCACCCGCCACAGATCGGGGGTCAGGCGGGCTTCCACCTCCGCTCGGATTGAGTCCGGGACACCGCCGTAAAACGCTTCGGCGATGCCGCCGGCGATACAGGCCAGGGTGTCGCTGTCCCCGCCCAGCGAAACAGCGTTGCATACCGTCTCCTCGTAGGAATCCGCATCGAGGAACGCGATTAGGGCGGCCGGGACGGTGCCCTGACACGACACGTCGAACGTGTAACCGGGCCGAAGGGTGTCGACCGTCCCCGCCAGGTCGTAGCCGAATTCGGTCCGTATCCGGGAGCGGATCGTGGCTTTGTCCGCCCCGGTGCGGGCCAGATAGACCGCCAGGGCGGTGGCCTGGGCACCCTTGATGCCCTCGGGGTGGTCGTGGGTAATTTCGGCGGTCAAGCGGGCCTGGCGCAGCACCTCGTCCTCGCAGTCGAATGCCCAGCCCACCGGGCTGACCCGCATGGCGGACCCGTTGCCCCAACTGTGGTACGGCTGGGGATCAGCGGCGCACAGCCACTGGAAAAACGCGCCGCCGTAGCCGGCCCGCGGATAGCGGCGGCCCCAGTCCCGGACGGCGTCCCCATAAGGCTGGCCGGTGAGAAGGGCGTCGGCGATGGCCACCGTCAGCACGCTGTCGTCGGTGAACCGGCTGCGCGGCTGGAACAGGGGAAAATCGGTAGTCTTGATCGGGGCGGGTTCGTACACCGACCCAATAATGTCTCCCGCGATGGCGCCGATCATGAAGTCGCCCTCCTCCCGCCCATCAAACGCCGCTACAGCAGCGCCGGCCCCAGCATGCCGACGATCCGCCAATCGCTGGCGCTGGTGGGTTCCAGGCAGACCACAGTCCCCGGCTGATAGTCCACCAGAATGCGCTCCTCGCCCAGCACCAGCCGGGAGACCAGCTTGCCCAGGAACGGCTGGTGGCCAACCAGGAGGCAGTCTTCCGTCCACCCGTTCGCCGCCGCGATCCAGGGTTCGACCGGATCGTGGGGATCGAGTCCGGTCGCCGCTTCGACCGGCGGGCTCGGGTTCAGGTGGTCCGCCAGTATTTCGGCCGTTTGCCGGGCGCGGGTCTTGCCGCTGTGGACGATGCAGGCCAGGCGCAGTTGGCTGCGCGCCAGCAGCGTGGCGACGGTGGTCACCTCGCGCCGACCCGGGTCGGTCAGCGGCCGGTCGGGATGCTCGGCCGCCGGGAAGGCTTGGCCGTGTTGCACCAGATAGAGCCTCATGGGCTGATAATCCTCCGCGTGGGAACGCGAACCGCCGGCTCAATAGTCCCAGGGGTTCGGCTGGTTTGGGGCGATGCCGTATCGGGCCATGGCCTGCGTGACCTGGCTGCGGTCGATCATGCCCTCGTCGGCCAGCGCCTGGAGGGCGGCGACGGCGATGTAATGCCGGTCCACTTCGAAGAAACGGCGCAGCGCAGCGCGGGTGTCGCTGCGGCCGTAGCCGTCGGTGCCCAGGGTCACGTAGCGGCGCGGGACCCAGGCCCGGATCAGGTCCGGCACCGCGCGCAGGTAGTCGCTGACCGCGACAATCGGCCCCGTGGTCGGCCCGAGGCATTGCTCGACCCAGCTCTGGATCGGTGCGGCGTCCGGGTGCCAGCGATTGTGCCGCTCCACGTTCAATCCGTCGCGCCGCAGTTCGGTGAAGCTGGTGACGCTCCACACGCCGGCAAGGACGCCCCAGTCCCGTTCCAGCAACTCGCTGGCCGCGAGCGCTTCCCGCAGCAGAGTTCCCGCGCCCAGCAGTTGCACGCAGGGTTCATGCCCCGCGCCGCTCGCCCCGCGCAGCCGGTACAAGCCCCGCAGGATGCCGTCCCGGACGCCCTCCGCCATCGCCGGATGGACGTAGTTCTCGTTCATCACCGTGACGTAGTAGAACACATCGTCCTGGTTCTCCAGCATCCGCCGCATCCCGTTCTGCAGGATGACCGCCAGCTCGTAGCCGAAGCAGGGATCGTAGGCCGCGCAACTGGGCACGCTGGCGAACAGCAGGTGGCTGGAGCCGTCCTGGTGTTGCAGGCCCTCGCCGGACAGCGTGGTCAGGCCGGACGTGGCCCCGAGCAGGAACCCCCGGCAGCGCGAGTCGCCGGCGGCCCAGATCAGGTCGCCGACCCGCTTGAAGCCGAAGCTGGAATAAAAAATGTAGAACGGCAGCATCGGCAGGCCGTGGGTGCTGTAGCTGGTGGCGGCGGCGATCCACGACGCCATGGCGCCGGCCTCGGTGATGCCTTCTTCCAGGATCTGACCGTCCCAGGCTTCCTTGTAGTAAAGCAGTTCGTCCTTGTCCTCCGGTTCGTAGCGCTGGCCCACGGCGGAATAGATGGCGACCTGCCGGAACAGCGCCTGCATGCCGAAGGTGCGGGCTTCGTCGGCCACAATCGGCACGATGGACCGACCCAGATCCGGATCGCGCAGCAGGTGCGCGAGCAGTTGCACGAACACCAGGGTGGTAGATTCTTCCCGGCCGTGGCTGCCTTCGAGAAACCGGGCCAGCGCGGCGAGCGGCGGGGCAGTCCGCGCTGGACCCTGGCCAACCCGCGCCGGCAGATAGCCGCCCAGCGCCTGGCGCCGGGCGTGCAGGTAGTGCAGTTCGGGACTGTCGGCGGCCGGCGGGTAGAACCGCAGGCTGGTCACGTCCGCGTCGGAAAGCGGCAGCTCGAAGCGGTCGCGGAACGCCAGCAGCGCGTCGGTCTCCAGCTTCTTCTGCTGGTGGGCGCCCATCTTGCCCTGACCCCAGTGGCCCATGCCGTAGCCCTTCTTGGTCTGGGCCAGGATGACGGTGGGCTGGCCCGAGGGGTTCACCGCCGCGTGATAGGCCGCGTAAATCTTGATGGGGTCGTGGCCGCCGCGTTTGAGCTTGTCGATGTCCTCGTCCGACAGGTGGGCGACGATGGCTTGCAGTTCGGGATATTTGTTGAAGAAATGCTCGCGGTTGAATCGCCCGTCGGTGGCGGCGTACTGCTGTAACTCGCCGTCGACCGTTTCGTGCAGCCGCTTGAGGATGATCCCTTCGCCGTCGCGGGCGAACAGCGGATCCCAGTCCGAGCCCCACAGCAGCTTGATCACGCGCCAGCCCGCGCCGGCGAACAGGCCTTCCAGCTCCTGGATAATCGAACCGTTGCCGCGCACCGGCCCGTCCAGGCATTGCAGGTTGCAGTTGACCACCAGGATGAGGTTGTCCAGCCCCTCGCGCCCGGCCAGCGACAGGCCGGCCAGCGCCTCCGGTTCGTCCATCTCGCCGTCGCCCACGAACGCCCACACCTTGCGCCCGGCAGTGGCCAGCAGGCCACGATGGTCGAGGTAGCGCAGAAAGCGCGCCTGATAGATGGCCTGGAGCGGGCCGAGCCCCATCGAGCCGGTCGGGAACTGCCAGAACTCCGGCATCAAATACGGGTGGCAGTAGGAGGACAGGCCGCCGCCGCCGACTTCCTGGCGGTAATGGTCCAACTGCGTCTCGCTCAGCCGCCCTTCGAGGAAGGCCCGGGCATAGACGCCGGGAGCGGAATGGGGCTGGAAGTACACCAGATCCCCGGCCTGGCCGGCGCGAAAGAAGTGGTTGAACCCGACCTCGAACAGGTCCGCCGCCGAGGCATAGCTGGCGATGTGGCCGCCCAGTTCGGTCGAGAACTGGTTGGCGCGCACCACCATCGCCAGCGCGTTCCAGCGAACCAGCGCGATCAGCCGCTGTTCGATTTCCAGCACTCCCGGGAACGGCGGCTGGTCGGCGCGGGCAATCGTGTTGCAGTAAGGCGTGCTCCACACCGGCGGCAGCGCCACGCGCCGGGCGCGGGCGCGGTCGAACAACTGGCGCAGCAGGAAGGTGGCGCGGTCGCGGCCGGCGTGCGCGATGACGGCATCGAGCGCGTCCAGCCACTCCTCGGTCTCGGTCGGGTCCGGGTCCGGCGGCAGGACAGCCCAGTGGCCGGAACCACTGAAATCGGAACGGTCGGTCATGGGCGAACCCCGGAGGCGGAATGGATGCGGGTGTTTGCTCTAAAGATAGCGCGCCCTGCGCGGGTTTGCCCGCGCCGTCACCACGTGACGGGCAGCACGAAGCAGGTTCCGGCCTCAACCAGGTTTTGCGTTTGCAGACCCGTGTTACTACAGTCTCTCCGTCATTCTGGCCTCGCAGTAGAAACCCGGGGTAATTAACCGATACCCCGGTCTCCGCCAGCCAGATCATCGAACAGCACGCCGGGCTACTGCGAACGACACGCCAGAGCATCGCGTTCGAGCAGGCCGGCCGTGGTCCGGGTCTGGCCGACATAGCGGGCCAGCAACCACCGCGCGGAACGCTCGTTGACCAGATCGAGCGCTTCAATCTCGTCGCCTTCGACCACGAAGGCCAGGCGCACGGGAGGCGGCAGAGGAGCGACGGCGAAGAAACGCGCTTTGCGCGCCGTGACCCGGCAACGGACAGCCGGCCGCCACGCGCCCCGGGCGAAGCGGTCGCCGGGCCAGTCCGCGCCGCAGAACGACGCACTCCCCGCTGTGACCTGCATCGTGACCTCATCACCCCGGGTGGTGAACGTCACCGTCCCCTCCGTATCCACCGACTGCCACACGCCGTCGCCGACGAAACCAGCCACCCCGATCCCGTCGCATAGATGGGCGGTAGCGCCGAACACGGCCGAATAGGAAAACGACAGCGTATCCCCGGCCCGCATCAGGGCCAGCGAGCCGTGCTGGCCCGTCCAGACGCCGGTCGGGTCAAATCCGCGGTCGTCGGCGGGTGGGGCCGCAACCGCAACCGCTGCCAGCGCCAGAACCGGCGCCAGGAGCCCGTGAAAATCGCTCGACCGGGTGGGATGCATCAGGTTTTGCCCAGGTTAGTCGCTTCAGCCGGTTGGGTGACCGTCAGACCGATTTCTATTTGGCCACGCTCGCCCAGGCCGGGCGTCAATCGCTCATTCCCGCAAGAAAACTCGCGACATTGCTTCCCAGAACGGCGTGGTTATAGCCTCCCTCCAGAACGCCGAAGCGCCGACCCTGGCAGCGCAGGAGGGCGTGTTCTTTGACCCATTGGCCGATGGTGCGATAGTCCTCGGTCGCGAGCAAACCGCCCCAGTCCTCCTGGTGACGGTCGAAGCCGGCGGAGACCGCAATGATCCCGTAGGGCGTCGGGGTTTGCAGCGCCTGTTCGACGGCCTGCAGAAAGGCCTGACGATGGGCCGCTTCGGGATGAAAATAAAGAGCTTCCTCCGAAGCGCCAAAGGTATGGGCGGTGCCATCGCCATAATGGAGATCGAAGTCGAGCACGAGGGATCTTTGGATCTTCTCTGCGCTGAGCAGTTTTCTGATGGCGATCGCCACGTTGTTGAAATAACAGAACCCCCAGCAGGAATCCGGACTGGCATGATGGCCCGGCGGCCGAAT
>WBUJ01000269.1 GCA_008933795.1 Candidatus Contendibacter sp.
ACGACAAGCGGCGGAAGAGGCCAAGCGTCAGACCGCCGCCGTTTCGCGCTTGGCTTCTTCAGCCGCTTGCCGTTTGGCTTCCGCCGCTTGTCGTTTGGCCTCGGCGGCGGCTTGGCGCTTGGCTTCCTCGGCGGCTTGGCGCTTGGCCTCTTGAGCGGCTTCGCGGCGCTCTTCTTCCGCCGCCTGTCGTTTGGCCTCAGCGGCGGCTTGGCGCTTGGCCTCTTGAGCGGCTTCGCGGCGCTCTTCTTCCGCCGCCTCACGGCGCTCTTCTTCTTCGCGCTGGCGGCGAAGTTCCGCCTGGCGTCGCGCCTCCGCTTCTCGCTCGGCCCGCGCTATTTTAGCCTGCCGTTCTGCTTCCTCGCGCTGGCGGCGACGCTCTTCCCGCGCCTGTCGTTCCAGTTCCGCCCGAATCGCGGCTTCATCCACCACTTCCGCCGGTATGGGTTCAATTGCGCTCGGATCAGGGTGCGGTGTGCCCGAGAAGTTTAGATTGAGCAGTAAAAACATCCCCACCACGGCATGCACCGCGAAGGTGACTACCGTGGCCGCGATATCCTGATGAGTCGTCCCACGTCCAGGGTACATTGGCCTCGACTACCGACCGTCTGGCGGTGTATCGGGCGGCGCGGTGGATAAGCCTACCTTGACCGCGCCCACCGCTTTCAAGGCCGCCATGGCTTGGATGACCTGTTCGTAACGAACCTCCTTGTCGGCGCGAACCAGCATCGGCGGTTGCGGAGTGCGCCGCAGCCGTTCCTCGATTTCCACCCGGCGCGGCGCAAGCTGCTGGCAATCCACCAGTTGCGCCTTTTCCGAACCAATATTGAAATAGCAGGCGCCGTTCCGTTGCACCGACAGCACCAACACCTCGGTCTCGGGCGTCCGGTCGTCCAGCGATTCGGCGGGCGCCTTGGGCAAGTCCACCTCGACGCCCTGGTTGAGCAGGGGTGCGGTCACCATGAAAATGACCAGCAACACCAGCATCACGTCGATGTACGGGACGATGTTGATTTCCGCCTTGAGGCGGCCGTGCGAGCTGCGCCGGGCCATGTGTCAATCCTGGGCAACCGGGGCGCGGGCAGCCTCGACGTGACTCTTGCGCAGGCTGTAGGACTGGCGCTGGAGGATATTGGAGAATTCTTCCATGAAGGTCTCGTAACGGTTGGCCAGCCGATCCACTTCATGCGCGTAGCGGTTGTAGGCAATGACCGCTGGAATGGCCGCGAACAGACCCATCGCGGTCGCGATTAGCGCCTCGGCAATGCCCGGCGCCACTTGCGCCAATGTTGCCTGCTGCGCCAGCCCCAGCGCCCGGAAGGCGTTCATGATGCCCCAGACCGTGCCGAACAGCCCGATGTAGGGACTGGTGGAGCCGGTGGTCGCCAGCAGCGACAAATACATCTCCAGATGATCCAGTTCCCGCGACCCGGCGGCCCGCATCGCCCGCTGCGCGCCGCTGACTACCGACTCCGGGTCCATGGTCGGCTGGGAACGCAAGCGCAGGAATTCCTGAAAGCCTGCAAGGAAGATCGCCTCCATGCCCGACACCTCTTCCTTCTGGCGGCTGATGCGCGCGTAGAGCGAGGCCAGATCGATTCCCGACCAGAAATCATCCTCGAACTGGTTGGCCGCCTGTTTGGCGGAGGTCAGGACCAGCGCCTTCTTGACGATCACCCACCACGAAGCCAGCGAAATCAGCACCAGCCCCAGCATGATCAACTGCACGATCAGACTGGCGTTGGCGATCAGGCTCCAAAACGACAAGTCATGCGTCACCAATGATCTCCCTCAACAAATCCCGGGGCATCCGACAGGCCTGGAAACTGTCCGCGTCGATGCAGGCCACCTTGACGCGCGCGCCGCACAGCGCTTCAGCGGAATCGGCCCGCTGGATGGCGTGCGCGAAGGTCAGGCTGGCGCCGCCAGCTTGCGCAACTTGGCTTACCACTTCCAACCGGTCGTTGAAGCGGGCCGGCCGGTGATAATCCACGGCCAGTCGCCGCACCGCGAACAGCAGTCGCCGGTCGCGCAGCAGCGCATCCTGCTCGAAGCCACGGGCGCGCAACCATTCGGTGCGAGCGCGTTCCATGAACTTCAGGTAATTGGCGTAGTAGACCACGCCGCCGCTGTCAGTATCTTCGTAATAAACCCGGATGGGCCAGACAAAGGTTTCCATCTTCCGTTAAAATTTCATTCTAGAATATTAGTGAATTTTAAGGAGTCTTCGATGCGCGCCCTTATTCTGCCAACCTTGCTGCTGGTCACGCTTCCCGCCTTCGCGACGCCGCTCACCTTCGAGGAAGTCGATACCGACGGCGACGGTCTGATCAGCGCCGACGAAGCCGCCAATGTCGAAGGTCTCGATTTTAACGTCGCCGACGGCGATAACGACGGCACGCTCAGCGTGGACGAATACGACATCGCTGTAGAAAATTTGTCGCCGCCCACCGAAGCCGCCGCTTCGACCGCCGCCGCCGCCAAGCCCGCGGAATCCACCGCACCCGCTCCACCTGCCGGCGACGCCACCAAACCCGGCATGCCGGCCGCGCCTGTTC
>WBUJ01000270.1 GCA_008933795.1 Candidatus Contendibacter sp.
CGTCGCGTGGGCGCTGGCGCGCAGCTTGGCGCGGCGCATCGGCCGCTACGCGACGCAAGCCCACGCCATCGCCGACGGCGACTACGACCAGCCCTGGCCGGTTTCCCACATCCGGGAATTCGACCGCTTGGCGGGTGATCTCGAACGGATGGCGCTCGCCATTCGCCAGCGCGAGCGCGACCTGGCGACCAGCGAGGCGCGCTATCGATCCGTGATCAGCAACGCTCCGGTGGTCATCTTCCAGTTCGACGAACAAGGCGTCGTCATGCTCAACGAAGGGAAGGGGTTGGCGCGCGCCGGACTGGCGACCCACACGGCGGTGGGAGATTCCCTGTTCGAGCTTTACCGCAACTACCCCCAGGTCTGCGAGCACGCTCGCCGCGCCATCAGCGGAGAATCACAGCACTTCACGTCCGAGATCAGCAACACTGTTTTCGACGTTTACTTCAATCCCGTGCGGGATGGCGATGGTCCTATCCAGGTGCTGGGCGTGGCGGTGGACATCACCGAGCGCCAGCGGGCGGAGGAGGCGCTACGACAAGCAAACTTGGTCGTGGAAAACAGTCCAGTCATGCTGTTCCGCTGGAAAGCCGAGGAAGGCTGGCCCGTGGCATTCGTCTCCCACAACGTCAAACAGCTCGGTTATTCCCCCGAGGAACTGCTGCGTGGATCGACTCGCTTTGCTTCCATGGTACACCCCGACGATTTAGCACAAATCAGCCATGAGATGCGGAAGTATTCCGAGAGTGGCGTGGACCACTTCCAGCAGGAATATCGAATCCTCGCCAAGGATGGGACCCTGCGCTGGGTAGATGATCGGACGGTCGCCGAACACAACGCGGAAGGTCGAGTCACTCATTATCAGGGTATCGTTATTGACATCACCGAGCGCAAGCGGGCGGAGGAGGAACTGCGCGAGTCGGAAGCCCGCTTCCGCCGCCTGGCCGAGAACGCCCCGGACATGATCTTTCGCATGACCCTGCCGGAAGGCCGCTACGAGTATGTTAGTCCGGCTTCTCGCCAAATTTGTGGCTATATCCCCGAAGAATTGTATCAGTTGCCCCAACTGATCGCGCAGCTCATTCACCCCGACTGGCGGGCTTATTTGGCCGAGGAGTGGTCCAAACTGATCGCCGGCCAGGCTCCGCCCACCTACGAATATCAAATCATCCATAAATCCGGTCAGATCAAATGGCTGCGCCAGCGCAATGTCCTGATCCAGGACGACCAGGGCCACCCCCTGACTCTCGAGGGGATCGTGTCCGATATCACCGAGCGCAAGTGGGCCGAGGAAGCGCTCCGCCGCGGCAACCGGCAACTTCGGATGCTGAGCGACTGCAACCAGGCGCTGATTCGCACCACCGACGAAATCGAGTTGCTGACCACGGTCTGCGTGATCGCCGTGCAGGAGGGTGGTTACCGAATGGCCTGGGTGGGTTACGCGGAACACGATGAAGCCAAATCGGTCCAGCCGGTGGCGCACGCCGGATTCGAAGAAGGTTATCTGCAAAGCGTCAACATTACCTGGGCGGACGATGAACGCGGACGTGGTCCGATTGGCGCCGCCATTCGTAGCGGACGCCCCTGCCTGATCCAGAACATTGCCAGCGATCCGCGGTTTGCATCCTGGCGCTTGGAAGCGACCGAGCGCGGCTATGCAGCCGTATGCGCCCTGCCGTTGACGGCCGGCGACCAGATTCTTGGGGCGTTGGGCATTTATTCGTCGGCGCTGGACGCCTTCGATGCTGACGAAGTCGCCCTGTTGAGCGAACTGGCCAACGATCTGGCGTTCGGCATCGCCGTCCTACGGACAAGAGCCGAGCGCAACCGGGCGGAGCAAGCGCTAAGAGAGAAGACCAAGGAACTCGACCAGTTCTTCACGGTGACGCTCGATCTTTTGTGCATCGCCGACACGGATGGCTATTTCCACCGGCTGAACCCGCAGTGGGAAGTCGTCCTGGGCTATTCGCTGTCGGAGCTTGAAAAACGTCGTTTCCTCGATCTGGTGCATCCCGACGATCGGGCCAACACGCTGGCGGTCCTCGGCAAATTGGGCGCCCAGAAGATCGTTCTGAACTTCGTGAACCGGTATCGTTGCAAAGACGGTTCCTATCGTTGGATCGAGTGGAGATCCTATCCACTGGGGAATCTCGTGTACGCGGCTGCCCGCGACATTACGGACCGCAAGCGGGCGGAGGAGGAACTGGAACGGCACCGGGAGCACCTGGAGGAACGGGTGACCGAGCGCACCGCCGAGTTGCGCCAAGCCATGCGCCAACTGGTGCAAGCCGAAAAGCTGGCCGCGCTGGGCCACCTGGTGGCCGGGGTGGCCCACGAACTCAACACCCCGCTGGGCAACGCCCGCTTGGTCGCCAGCACCCTGAGCGACGAACTGCGCGCCTTCGCCGCCGCCGTGGATGCCGGCGCTCTGCGCCGCTCCCAAGTCGATACGTTCCTGAACCGGGGCCGCGAGGCAGTGGACCTGCTCGAACGCAACACCGCCCGCGCCGCCGACCTGATCGGTCACTTCAAGCAGG
>WBUJ01000104.1 GCA_008933795.1 Candidatus Contendibacter sp.
GACTTTGGCAGAGCGCCAGCACGAAATTGTCGAAGCGCTGGCTCACAATCTCGCCGCGACCTGGAAGCTGGATTCCAGGTCCACCCGGGTCCTGGAACACTTGATCGAGCGCCTGCTGGACGAACCCGCCACCGCGCGATTTTCCAGTCCCTGTTCCCGATTGTTGCGCGACCTGGAACGAATTTTCCTGGAGGGGCGGGCCGACTATTACCGCCTGCAACCGGGCGTCTGGCTGTGGAGCGGCGGTCAGAAACCCCTGCGGCTGGGTTTGCCGTTTCAGGGGTCGCTCAAGGCCCTGCGCGCGTTGAACGTCGCGAAAACCCGTCTCGACCAGTTGCCGTGGTCCGGGGCCGAGGTCGCCTACTTCAGCGCCCCCTTGCGAACCCTGGGCGATTCCATCGGCCAGCGGCTCCGCCAGCGGTTGCAACCGCGCCTGCGCGGACTGCTCGACGCCGCCGGCTTTCTCCCCGACGAACCTCGCCAGCGGGTGGCGCGTAACGTGCTCCAGGAAGAGCTGTTCCAGACCATCCTCCGCCGCTGGCATCTGCGTTTCACCGACTTGCGGGACGCCGTGGCCCGCAACGAATGGCGTTTGCCGGACCCGGGCTGGCGCGAGTTGCTGCTGGGGGATCGACTGGCGCGTTTCGACCGCCAGGCCAGCGCCGCGCTGCCGGGGGTTTATCGGCCCGGCGAGTTTTACCTGAAAGGCCTGCAACAGTTGAGCGCCCCGCTGTTTGGCGCGTCCGCCGGCCGGTGGATCACCCGCTTTCTGCTGTTCCCGTTCGGCGTCGCCTTCATCGGATTGGAAGCGCTGGGATTTCTGCTCAGTCTGACACCGATGGCGCACGGTCCGGCAAGGCTGGTCAATTCGGGGTCGGTACTGGGGGTCGGCGCGGGGTTGATCGTCCTGATCCATACCGAGCGGGGGCGGAAAGCGGCAGCCGCTTTTGGCCGTGGTTGCCGCTGGCTGTTCGTCGAATTCCTGTATCGACGGTTGGCGCGGTGGGCGCGCTGGGGGCGGGCGGCCCGCTGGTTGCGCTATCCCCTGGTTCGCCTGGGTTCCCGCTACCTGCTGGAACCTTTGTTGATCGGCTTGGCGTTCGCGCTGCCGCCGATCGGCATCGCGGGCGGCCTCAGTCTCGAGGCCGACGGACTTCCCGCGTTCCTGCTCGCGCTCGGTTTCATCCTGGGCAGCGTTCTGCGCAACAGCCAGTCCGGGCGCCGACTGCTGGATGGCGCCATCACCGGGTTCGTCGCCTTCTGGCGGCGGGTGCATCATGCCCTGCTCGCGGGTCTGTTCCGTTGGGTAATCGACCTGTTCGGCTGGTTGATGCACGGCATCGAACAGGCCCTGCATCAGGTGGATGAAGCGGTCGGCCATCACCGCGACGAGGGACGGGGCGTCATGGTGGTCAAGGCCATCGTCGGTCCGGCGTGGCGCGCGTTCAGCTATCTCGTCCATTTCTACGCGGCCGTGCTGGTCGAGCCTCAGATCAATCCGATCAAGCATTTCCCGGTCGTCACGGTGGCCGACAAGCTGATGCTGCCGTTTTTTCCCGCGTTGACGACCGCGCTGCTGGCGCCGTTGGACCCGATTCTGCCACGGTTCGTCGGCTTGCCGCTGGCCACCGTGACCGTGTTGCTGTCGCCCGGCCTGTTCGGATTTCTGGCCTGGGAGTTGAACGAAAACTGGAAGCTTTATCGCGCCAACCATCCCGATCGCGCGCAGCCGGCGCGTTTCGGACCCCACGGGGAAACGCTGTACACCCTGCTGCAGCCCGGGTTTCATTCGGGCGCGCTCCCGGCGGCGTTCGCCGAACTTCGAGAGGCGATCGGACTGGAAAACGAGCGTGAATACCCCTGTCCCCAACGTCTGCGCCAGGCCGAGGCGCGGCTGAACGAGGTGCTGGAATCCCTCCGGGCGTTCGTGACCCGCGAACTGGTCTTTGCCCTGACGGAACGATGTCGGGTGGTGGGTTACGAGTGGGCCGAAGCGACGGTGACCACCTTGGAAGTGGCCACTGCCGCGCTCGATATTCGGGTGGCGCTGTATCCCCTGGGCCGGGAAGGGGCGGGGGGGGATGAGCCGATCATGCTCGATCTCCGCTTCAACCTTCGGGCGGATGGGCTCCAAGGCGTCGTAACCTTGACGGGGCCGATCGCGCTGCTCGGTGGCGCGGGAAAAGCCTGGCTGCAAGCGGAGGCGGCGCGCTTTGTGGAACGGGCGGCGGCGCGCGGCCATGATCCTGGAAATTTCTAGGCGCGTGCTTCAAGAACGCTATCCGGCTTGTCGGACTGGAATCCAAGCCTGGATTAGCCTGGCGAGCCAATATAATCATGGGTATTGATTTCCTTTTTGGCTTCCTGATTGTGTCCCACTTCAGCATTCGTCCACTATGACCAAGCGCGAATGCCTTCATGTTCCGCAAGATAGCTTTTTACACGCGGGCGCGAGTTGCCTTCTTTGCCAAACCAGAGGCGACCTTCACAAAGAAGTCTGTTAAATTCACTTTCTATATTGGCCCAACATCGGCCTGGAGGTGGTTCATATTTAGTTCCAGATGGTGTAGTTACCGCATACATTTGATTAGGACGCCAACCTTGTGCGGTGAAATCGGTTGATGTCCAAGAGCCACGCGGATCATCATCAGGATTTTTGAATTGTGCAGCTTGCTCTATAGTCAAACTAACGCGCTTCAATGCGAAGCAAGCCTTACTCTTTGCATAGAGTAGGATATGATCATGGGCGTCGCCGATAAATAGCCGTGCATCTGGTGATGTGCGCTTTTGCCAAAGCACGTTCACGACAAAATTCCCCCGCCAAAAAACCTCATCCATCAACACCTTGAGATAATGCCCCTCGTTATCGTCAATCGAAACCCAAATACTCCCATCTTCCGCCAGCAATTCCCGCAACAGCACCAAGCGCGGATACATCAACGACAGCCATTGGGAATGTTCCAACTTGTCGTCGTAATGCTCGAACGCGGATTGGGTGTTGTAGGGCGGATCGATGTAAACGCACTTGACCCGGCCCCGATAAAACGGCAGCAATGCCTTCAGGGCCAGCAGGTTATCGCCCCGGATCAGCAGATTATCGGCGTCGGGGTCGCCGTAGCCGCGCTCGAACCGCAACAGGTGATAAGGCGCGTCGGCGGCTTGGGCGACGGCTTGGCCTTTGTTCGCCCATTCGAGGTGCGGCATGGCGGGCAGGCGATGAAATAGGGCGAAACGCTACTCGATGTTCTGAATCTGCTCGCGCATTTGCTCGATCAACACCTTGAGTTCGACGGCGGCGCGGGTGGTGTCGGTATCGGCGGCTTTCGAGGACAGGGTATTGGCCTCGCGGTTGAGTTCCTGCATCAGGAAATCCAGCCGCCGACCGACCGGTTCGATCCGTTTGAACACCGCCTGAATTTCGTCGAGATGGGCATCCAGCCGGTCGAGTTCCTCCTCCACGTCCAGGCGCTGGGCGATCAGCGCCAGTTCCTGCTCCAGGCGGCCAGGATCGGCCTCCACCGAAATATCCGCCAGCCGACTCAGCAGCTTGTCGCGCCAGCGGGCCATCACCTCGGGCCGCCGCGCTCGCGCCCGCGCGACCTGGGTCCGAACCGCCTCGCAGCGTTGCAAGAGCAACTCGGCGGTGCGCTGACCTTCCCGCTCCCGGGTGGCGATCAACTCCGCCAGCGCCGCGTCCAGCGCGCCGAGAATGACCGTTCTGATTTCGTCCAGGTTCGGTTCGGTTTCGTTGACCACGCCGGGCCAGCGCAGCACGTCGATGAGCCGCAGGCCGGTGCCCGGCCCCATTTGGTGTTCCAGTTCGGCCGCGACATCGAGCAAGCGCTCGACCATGGGGAAATTCAGGGTGATGGCGGTCGCGGTTGTACCGGCGGTTTGCAGCTTGAGCATCCCTTCGACTTTGCCGCGGCTGAGCGTCGCGCCGATGCGCTCGCGCGCCGGCGATTCCAGACCCCGCAGCGCCTCGGGCAGGCGGAGGGTGGTCTCCAGATAGCGGTGATTCACCGACCGCAATTCCCAGGTAATGGTGCCCCAGGCGCTCGGTTGTTCACAGCGCGCGAAGGCGGTCATGCTGCGCAACATGGATTGATCCTCTAGTTGGTGGTCTTTAAGCTTAGGTCGAATCGGCGGCTCTGGCGCGTTCCCGCCGCCTTTTTCGCCGACGGGCGGCGGTCTCGTGGCCCCGGCCGGTTCTGGTATAGTGCCGCTCCCCACGATCTCCCACGTTTAGCCTACAGGAAGCCATCCATGCGTCCCAGTGCCCGCGCCGCCGATGAACCGCGCCCGATCCGAATCACCCGGCAATTCACCAAGCACGCCGAAGGTTCGGTACTGGTGGAATTTGGCGATACCCGGGTGATTTGCACCGCCAGCGTCGAGGAGCGAGCGCCACCGTTCCTGAAAGGCAAGGGGCGCGGTTGGGTCACGGCGGAATACGGCATGTTGCCGCGCGCCACCCACACCCGATCCAATCGCGAGGCCAGCCGCGGTCGCCAGGGGGGCCGGACCATGGAGATCCAGCGCCTGATCGGACGGGCGTTGCGTTCGGTCATGGATCTGGAAGCGCTGGGCGAGCGCACCATCACCGTGGATTGCGACGTGATTCAGGCCGACGGCGGCACCCGCACCGCCGCCATCACCGGTGGCTTCGTGGCGCTGGCCGACGCGGTGCGCCATCTGATCAGCCGCAAACAGATCAAGAAGAATCCGCTGCACGGCCAAGTGGCTTCGATCTCGGTCGGGATTTACCGGGGCGAGCCGGTGCTGGACCTGGATTACGCCGAGGATTCGGAGGCCGAAACCGACATGAACGTGGTGATGAACGACGCCGGCGCGTTCGTCGAACTTCAGGGCACCGCCGAGGGTCACGCTTTCCGCCTGGAGGAATTGCAGGCGATGCTGGACTTGGCGCGCGGCGGGATCGAACACCTGTTGCACAAGCAGCGGGAAACGCTGGGCCTGCCGGGCTGAAGCCGTGCGCAAGATCGTGTTGGCGACCGGCAACGCCGGTAAGGCTCGTGAATTCGCCGCCGTGCTGGCGGGATTCGAGTTGGAAATCGTGCCACAGTCCGCTTTCGACGTACCGGAAGCGGAGGAAGTCGGGCTGACCTTCGTCGAGAACGCCCTGCTCAAGGCCCGCAACGCCGCGTTGCATACCGGATTGCCCGCTCTGGCCGACGATTCCGGGCTGGTGGTGGACGCCTTGGACGGCAGGCCGGGCATTCATTCCGCTCGTTACGCCGGTCCCGGCGCCGACGACTGCGCCAACATCGCCAAGCTGCTGGTCGAACTGCGCGGCGTGCCGGCGGAGCGGCGCACGGCCCGATTCGTCTGTACGCTGGCGCTGCTCCGTCATCCCGCCGATCCGACGCCGCTGATCTGTCAGGGAAGCTGGGAGGGCTTGATCCTGACCGAACCGCGCGGCGCGAACGGGTTTGGTTACGATCCGGTCTTCTTCGCGCCCGGCGAACGGCGAACCGCCGCCGAGATGGATCCCGCCGATAAAAACCGTTTGAGCCACCGGGGTCGGGCGCTCGCGCTCCTGCGTGGGCAGTTGCGGGATGGCGCCGCTCGATGAGAGTCATCATGGTGACGGCATATGGAGCGAAACCATGATCGGCGCCAGTTGGCGCCAGGCTTGTTGAGCTTCTTTTTTGGAAAGCACTTCGTGCAGCATATCGTGGATGGCGTCAAGCTCGACGCGCAATTCCTCGGGCGTGGTAGTCGCCTCGATGCGATTGATCCGGTGCTCGGCGGTTGGCCCCATGGCGCCCAACAGAACGAATCGAATGAATCCCTTGGCTTTTTCCAGGTTGAATTTCGGCTGAGGACCAAGGGGGGACGAGGCCACGGTTGGCTGCTGGGATATGTCGGTGGGTCGTCGGGAGGTTTCGGGGATCGGACGCCGGGATGTTTCAGGCAGTGGGTTGGATGCCGGGTTAGGCGCAATGAAACCTTCAGCTTCGAGGTGCATTAATATGGATTCGATTTCCCCGAATCTCATAAGATTTTCGCTCAGTTCCGCCACCGTGGAATGGCCGTTGACCATGATCAGGATTCGGCGCATCGCGGACGGTAGCTTGTACGTCCGGCTCCCGACTTCTTGTAACCCTTTGGGAGTTTTGATAGGCACTTGGTTTGGATACATGTTTTCTATCCCCCCACGAGTTTTTCGACCATCCTTAAATAGTAGTCGAAGTTTTTTAGATGAATTCCCGCGAGTTGGAAATATTTCTTTTTCCCAGGCAGTTTTTGTGTCGTGACTTTCCCCGCAGGCATCCGTAAAGGGAAAGAGGGGAAAAATCCGGATTCAAGCTGCCTGATTCGAAGGATTCATAACGCGCAAGTCATGAACATCCGCTCGATTCCACTGGCCCTGTACATCCACATTCCCTGGTGCGTTCGCAAATGTCCGTACTGCGATTTCAATTCCCACGAAGCGCGTGGCCCCGTGCCGGAATCAGCGTATGTGGATGCGCTGTTGGCGGATCTGGAGCAGGATTTGCCCAGGGTGTGGGGACGGCGGATCGAGAGCGCGTTCATCGGCGGCGGCACGCCCAGCCTGTTTTCGGCCGAGGCGTTGGATCGGCTGCTGTCGGGCCTGCGCGCCCGGTTGCCGTTGCGCCCCGATGCGGAAATCACCCTGGAGGCCAATCCAGGCGCGGTGGAGCGGGGAAAGTTCGCCGAATTCCGGGAAGCCGGCATCAACCGACTCTCCATCGGCGTGCAAAGTTTCGACGACGAGCATTTGCGCCGATTGGGGCGGATTCACGATCGTCGCGCGGCGTTCGCCGCCGCCGAGGCCGCCCACGCCGCCGGACTGGATAATTTCAATCTGGATTTGATGTGCGGCCTGCCGGGGCAGACGGTCGCGCGGGCGCTGGCCGATATCGCCAGCGCCGTGGCCCTGCAACCGGCGCATCTGTCGTATTACCAGCTCACCCTCGAACCGAATACGCCGTTCCACCGGTCGCCGCCCACTTTGCCGGACGACGAGACGACCGACATCATTCAGCAACGCGCCCAGGCGGAGCTGGCCCGGCGCGGTTATCGGCAATACGAAGTGTCGGCCTACGCCCGCGAAAATCGGCGTTGCCGGCACAATTTGAATTACTGGGAGTTTGGCGACTATCTCGGCATCGGCGCCGGCGCGCATGGCAAGCTCGCTGACCCCGCCGCCGGGCGGATTCATCGGCGGTGGAAGCTCAGGCATCCGCGCGATTATCTGGCGTCGGCGGGAGCGCCAACCAGCATCGGCGACGACGCGCCGATTCGCGAGGCCGATCTACCGGTGGAGTTTCTGATGAACGCCCTGCGGTTGGTCGAAGGCGTCCCGTCCGGGTTGTTTCCCGAGCGGACCGGCCTGCCTACGGCGGCGCTGGAACCAGGATTGAGCCGGGCGCGGGAACGCGGACTGATGGTGGCGGATGCCGGTCGGTTGCAGCCGACCGAACTGGGATTGCGGTTCCTGAACGATCTGTTACAGGCGTTCATGCCGGGATAGAAAACGGAGGCGGGGGCGCGAATCGCTAAAACGTGCCAGCGTGTCGGTGTGGCTGTCGGTATCCTCGCGGGCGAGGAAGCTGCAAGAAATCAGCTATTTTTAAAGCAAGCGCGTTTAGGAACAGGCTGGTCCGCGATTCTTTCCGGCTATCGCGGGCAAGTCCGCTCCCGCAACCAACAAGTTGGTTTTCCTACGGCTTTCAATTCGCTACTTGTTGAGGAGAATCCATGAAGATCAAAGCGTTGCATCAGTATGCCAGGGATGTGGATACGGTTTTCGGACTGTTTCGCGATCCCGATTTCATGAAGGTCAAGTACGAGGGCATCGGGGCGCGCAACGTCGAGGTGCTGGAATGCGCCGGGAGCGAGGGCCGCTATGCCGTCAAGGTCAAGCGGGAAGTGCCGGCCGACGTGCCGGCGCTCTTGAAAAAGTTCCTCAACCCCTGGAACGCCATCGTCCAGAGCGAAACGTGGGAGGGGAAAACCGGCGGTCCCTACCGCTGCCAGTTCGCGATCGACATCGCGGGCGTGCCGGTCAACATCAAGGGCGCCATGGAGTTGCGGACCCAGGGCGATGGCTGCGTCAATGACGTGCAACTGGAGATCAAGTGCGGGATTCCACTGGTCGGCGGCAAGCTGGCCGATTTCGTGGGTAGCGACGCCGAAAAGAGCACCCAGGCCGAATATGAGTTTATCCGCGCCCATCTGGCCAAGGGGTAGCACCCTCTCCCCCTGGGAGAAGGTTGGGGCGGGGGCGTGGGAATTTCCGCGAAATCACCTGCCCCCATCCCCTCTCCCGCCAGCGAGCGAGGGGAGATATGTTCAGTCGAACAGCCCCGCCACCGACAGGTAACGCTCGCCGGTGTCGTAGCAGAAGGTCAGCACCCGGCTGCCGTCGGGGATTTCTGGCAGTTTTTGGGCCACCGCCGCCAGCGACGCGCCGGAGGAAATGCCGATGAAAATGCCTTCCTCCTTGACGCAGCGCACCGCGAACTTGAACGCATCCTCATGGGCGACCTGCGCGATGCCATCGAGAAGGGCCGTGTTCAGCACCTTGGGCACGAATCCGGCGCCGATCCCCTGAATCGGATGGGGACCGCGCTGGCCGCCGCTCAGCACCGGCGAGCCGGTCGGTTCGACCGCGAACACCTTGAGTTTCGGGAATTTTTCCTTCAAAACCTCGGCGCAGCCGGTGATGTGGCCGCCAGTGCCCACGCCGGTGATCAGGTAATCCAGCCCCTCGGGAAAATCGCCGAGGATTTCCTGGGCGGTGGCGCGGCGGTGGATCTCGACGTTGGCCGGGTTTTCGAACTGTTGCGGCATCCAGGCGCCGGGAAGTTCCCGCAGCAGTTCCTGCGCCTTTTCGATCGCGCCCGGCATCCCCTTTTCCTTGGGCGTCAGCACCAGCTCCGCGCCCAGCGCCGCCAGATAGCGCCGCCGCTCCAGCGACATGGATTCCGGCATGGTCAGGATCAGCCGGTAGCCCTTGACCGCCGCTGTCATCGCCAGGCCGATGCCCGTATTGCCGGACGTGGGTTCGACGATCACGCTGTCGGGTTTGAGCAGGCCGCGCTGTTCGGCATCCTCGATCATCGCCAAGCCGATGCGGTCCTTGATGCTGCCGCCGGGATTGGCCCGCTCCAGCTTCATCCAGACCTCAACCTTGTGGCCGGCGAACAGCCGGTTGATGCGGACCGTGGGAGTATTGCCAATCGTTTCCAGAATGTTGTTCGCCTTCATCGTGCTGCCTCGCGCGTTGTGAAATTATTTTTTGGTGTTCGTCAAGCTTAGAGCGTCCCGGACGATAACGGTATCAAAAAAGCTTATTCGTAAAATATAATAAATTTTCAGTTTGATATGCTCTTGTAGCATATACGGGTCAAGTCGGGGGCTGAATCAGCGCCCGACCGCCTGGAGCGATGGTTAAACCTGGAAACGGCGGATAACCGCTCTTTTTAGGTTAAAAGCTTGCAGCCGTTGCCACACTATCCAACAATCAAAGTTCGCACTCACCCGCTTTGCGCCGCCGCGCCGCAGGAGATCACGCTCCCATGTCCCCAACCCGTTTCAGCGGCACCGACCGCTATGTCGCCACCGACGATCTGATGATGGCGGTGAACGCCGCCGTGACCCTGGGCCGGCCGTTGCTGGTCAAGGGCGAACCGGGCACCGGCAAGACCCAACTGGCCGAGGAAGTCGCCCTGGCCCTGAATCGGCCGCTCATCCAGTGGCACATCAAGTCCACCACCAAGGCGCAGCAGGGTTTGTACGAGTACGACGCGGTGTCGCGGTTGCGCGATTCGCAGTTGGGCGACGCGCGAGTCCACGATATCGGCAACTACATCGTCAAGGGCAAGCTGTGGGAGGCGTTCACCCACGAAGTGCAACCGGTGGTGCTGATCGACGAGATCGACAAGGCCGACATCGAGTTTCCCAACGACCTGCTGCTCGAACTCGACCGGATGGAATTCCACGTCTACGAGACCCAGCAAACGGTCAAGGCTCGGTACCGGCCGGTCATCATCATCACCAGCAACAACGAGAAAGAGTTGCCGGACGCCTTTCTGCGCCGCTGCTTTTTCCACTACATTCGCTTTCCCGACAAGGAAACCATGGAGCGGATCGTGCGGGTGCATTACCCGGATTTGAAAAAGCGGCTGTTGAGCGAGGCGCTGGAGGCGTTTTTCGAGATCCGCGAGGTGCCGGGCCTGAAGAAGCGGCCGTCCACCTCGGAGTTGCTGGACTGGATCAAGCTGCTGGTGGCCGAGGACATCCCGCCCGAGGCGTTGCGCGGCGACCAGCACAAGCTGATTCCGCCGCTGTACGGCGCGTTGCTGAAGAATGAACAGGACGTGCATTTGTTCGAGCGGTTGTTGTTCATGAGCCGGCGCAAGAAGGATTGAGCAAATCTCCTCCTTGCTTGCAAGCGGGAGAGAGGGTGAGGGTTTCCGCTGATGATGACCGACTTCTTCCTAAAGCTGCGCAAGGCGGGTCTGCCGGTCACGCTGACCGAGTTTTTGACCCTGCTGGAAGCGCTGAGCCAGCGCGTCACCGCGCACAACATTGAGGAATTCTATTACCTGGCGCGAGCGACGCTGGTGAAGGACGAGCGCCACTACGACCGCTTCGATCAGGTGTTCAGCAGCCATTTCAAGGGCTTGGAGACGCTGTTCCACGAGATGATCGGGGCCACGGTGCCGCTGGAATGGTTACATAAACTGGCGGAACTGACCCTGAGCGAGGAGGACAAGCAACTAATCGAGTCGCTGGGCGGCTGGAAAAAGCTGATGGAAACCTTCGCCCAGCGCATGGCCGAGCAGGAAGGCCGGCATCAGGGCGGCAACAAGTGGATCGGCACCGCCGGCACGTCACCGTTCGGGGCCTATGGCTACAACCCGGAAGGCATCCGCATCGGTCAGGAAACCTCGCGCCACCGCCGGGCGGTGAAGGTGTGGGACCGCCGCGAGTTCCGCAATCTGGATGACACCATCGAACTCGGCACCCGCAACATTAAGGTCGCGCTGCGCCGCTTGCGCCGGTTCGCCCGCGAGGGCGCCGCCGAGGAACTGGACCTGGACGGCACCATCCGTTCGACGGCGCGCAACGCCGGTTATCTGGACCTAAGGATGGTGCCCGAGCGGCACAACGCGGTGAAGGTGCTGCTGTTCCTGGACGTGGGCGGTTCGATGGACGATCACGTCCGGGTCTGCGAGGAACTGTTCTCGGCGGCGCGCGGCGAGTTCAAGCATCTGGAGTATTTTTACTTCCACAACATGGTCTACGAGGGGTTGTGGAAGGACAACCGTCGCCGCTACACCGAAAAGACCGAGACCCTGACGGTGCTGCGCACCTTCGGCCAGGATTACAAGCTGATCCTGGTCGGCGACGCCACCATGAGTCCGTATGAGATCACCTATCCGGGCGGCAGTGTCGAGCATTTCAATCCCGAGGCCGGGGACGTGTGGCTGAACCGGTTGCTGGCCGTCTTTCCGCGCGCCATCTGGCTCAACCCGCAGCATCAGAACCGCTGGAGCTACATCCCCTCGATCCAGATGGTGCGGGAGCTGATGGGCGAGCGGATGTTCCCGCTGACGCTGGAAGGATTGGAACAGGGGATTCGCGCGTTGCAGCGGGCGCGGTGAATGGGAAGACAATCAATCGAAAATGCGACCAATCGAAAATTCGACGGCCCGCGAGGCACGAGAGGCGGCTTGATGTGGCATGGGACTACTCGCTGGTGATCGTAATCGGCTTTAACAGTATTTGCGGGTAATACAGGATCTGGCGTTTGTAAAAGCCATCCGCTTCGCCGGCAAGCACGGCTGCAGCATTTTGAAACAGAAGCTTGTTAGCCTTGTTGCGCGGAATCACGCCAGGATTGCCCGATTCGGTCATCCGGCAATTTTCCGCCGCCGCGTCGAAATCCATCTTTTCGCAGGCGGCGCTGAATTTGGGCCAGCTCGACGAAAACCCCGGTCCCATCGCCCAAGCCATGCTGAGTAGCCCCAGTTGTGCATCGGCCGGCCATTGGTCGAAGTCCTTGAATGCCTTTTGCCGCTTCAGAAAGCTTTCATTTTGCGAAAGCCGCTTGTCGATAAGCGTGTTGATCGCTGCGTCGTCGAGTTCGAGCGCGGTCAGCGGTTCGCAGGCCCGGTGCCCCTTTTGCGCGAGCTCCGGCTTGCCTTTGATGAGCTTCCACTCGGCTTCGATATCGGCTCTACTCGCAAGCTGGCCGGCATTCTTGGCGCCCGGCTTGTTCTTGTAGCGAAACGGCAGGTCCAACGCCGCGTTGACGGGGTCGATGAGATTGCCAACCCCGACCGTAACCAAGCCCTTTATATCGAGATACATGTACTTCACGACGCCTTCCAACGGCGCGTTGAACGCTCTAAATTGAGTTTTGACGGTGGCGTGCATGGTTTTCTTCTCCCGAAAAGTTTTTGATTTCAAACGGCTATCGAATTTGTCAAAAACATCGTTCGGCGGTCGAGATACTATGGCCGCTTTTTGAAGCGCGCGCCATCGAAAGTTCCGCGCGTCCCGCAATAGACTTGGCGACAGAATCCTCCCACGTCTTCCAGCGTCAGCGCGGAACCGTTGATACGCAACGCCAGTTGACAGGGTTGACTTGGATCGAGACCATCGGCGCGAAGCGTGAAATGATCGTCCGACCAGACGGCTCCACCTTCCAACGCGCAAATATGGCCTTTATCGAAGACAATCCGCACACTCGCTTTGGCATCCGTTTCCTTGTCACGCAGGATGCTGACGCGATCGGTCGCCTTGGTGGGGAGACAGGCGTTCGCCTTAACCTTTGGAGGACAGCCGCTACCGAGATACTTACCGAAGGCGGTGGCGGGAGGCTCCGCCGCGCAAGGATGGGTATAAATCCCGAGCCAGATCACGCCAATTCCCAGCGCAAACAAGGATCGCCTTCGAACCGCACGCGCAAGATCAAGATTCATTGCCCCTCCTGAGACCATTGGGTTGGGTACGCGCTTGACTTTATCGCGTTACCCGCTGTTTCCGTTGCAACGTAAAGAGTTGGAACAGGGCGTCCGGGCGTTCACCGCCACGCCACCACCTCGCCCAGCCGTCGGCGCGAGCTGGGTTCGGGCAGCTCCGCCGGATAGCCCAAGCTCATCAGCGCGATGGGAATCAATCCCGGTTCCAGGCCCAGCACCGCGCGCACCCGGTCTTCCTCGAAGTAACCGACCCAAGTCGAACCCATGCCGGCGGCGACGATGGCCAGTTGGGTATAGGCGGCGGCGATGGTGGCGTCCTGCACGGCGTACAGGCTGGCGCCGCGTTCGCCGAAGGCGGCGGCTGAGCGGGTCGGGTCGGCGCAGAACACCAGACAAACCGGCGCCTCGGCGATAAAGGTCTGGTGGTGGGCGGCGTGGACCAGCGCTTGGCGCTCGGCCAAGTCGCGCACCACGATGATTCGGTAGGATTGCAAATCGCCCGCCGAAGGCGCCGCGCAGGCCATTTCCAGAATGGCGTGCAGCTTTTCGGTCTCAACCGGCATGTCCGGCTGGTATTTGCGGATGGAATGGCGATGGCGGACAGTTTCGAAGAAATCCCACATGGCGCGGCCCTCGCGGTGATCGAACAGTGACAACTCCCCTCTCCTTGCAGGAGAGGGGTCGGGGGTGAGGGGTCGGTGGACTGCTCAGCCGGCGCTCTTGACCAGCGCGTTCAGCTTGGGCAGCTCCGGGGATTGCGGATAGTTGCGTTCCAGCACCCGCAGGCTGTCGGCGGCCAGCCGCGGCATCCCCATCTTGACGTAGGCTTGGGTCATGATGCCGAGCGCATCCTCCACCGCCGGCGTGCGGGCGTAGGTTTCCAGCACGTACTTGGCGCGGTTGGCGGCCGCGACATAGGCGCCACGCCGCAGATAGAAGTCGGCGACATTGACTTCGTAGGCGGCCAGGCTGTTGTGCAGGAACAGTATCCGCTGGCGGGCGTCCTCGGCGTATTTGCTGTCCGGAAATTTACGCACCAACTCGGAAAAATCGTTGTAGGACTGCCGGGCGGTCGCGGTGTCGGTTTTGGAGCGGTCGTTGGGCGCCAACCGGTCGAGGATCGTGTTGCTGCGCTCGAAATTCACCAGCCCCTTCATGTAATAGGCATAGTCCACGTAGGGATGGCGCGGATTGGCCTTGATGAAGCGGTCGGCGGCGGCAAGGGCGGCATCCGGCTCGTTATCCTTGTACTGGACATAGATCGTGTCCAGTTGGGCTTGCTGGGCGTAGCGGCCAAAGGGATAGCGGGCCTGAATCTTGTCCAGATATTCGAGGGCGGTCTTGTAGTTGCCATCGTTGATGGAACTTTTGGCCTCGCTGTAGAGGCGCTGGGCCGACCAGCCCCTGGTTTCGTCGATTGGTTCCGGGAGCAGGGCGCAACCCGCCAGCAGGGCGGCCAGGAGCGGGCCAGCGAGAAACAGTTTTGATGTGCGGCGCATGGATGACGGCATGGGACGGCGGTTGTCGGGAGTAGAATGAATCGTGAATTCCAGTATAAACCCCGCACCGCTAAAAACCATCATGCCGCCGACCGAACGGATCGACTGTCAAATCCCCGCGAGTTACGCCGGGATGCGGCTCGATCAGGCGCTGGCGGACCTGCTGCCGGCCTACTCCCGCAACCGTCTGCAGCAATGGCTCAAGACCGGTCAACTGCGGGTAGACGGCCAAATCCGCCGGCCCCGCGATGCGGTCGCCGGGGGCGAAACCGTCTGCGGCGAACTGGCGCTGGAAACGGAAACTGTCGCGATTGCCCAGGATATTCCGCTGGACATTCGTTACGAGGACACCGATCTGCTGGTTATCGACAAGCCGGCCGGACTGGTGGCGCATCCCGCCGCCGGCAATCGCGACGGGACTTTGGTCAACGCGTTGCTGCACCATGCGCCGGAGTTGGCGACCCTGCCGCGCGCCGGGCTGGTGCATCGGCTGGACAAGGACACTACTGGCCTGTTGGTGGTGGCCCGCAGTCTGCGCGCCCATACCGCACTGGTCGAACAGTTGCAGGCGCGGCGCATCGAACGGGAATATCTGGCGGTGGTCGATGGCGTGCCGGTGGCGGGCGGCGCGGTGGACGCGCCCGTTGGCCGGCATCCGGTGGATCGGCAGCGGATGGCGGTGACGCCCGGTGGCAAACCGGCGGTGACCCATTACCGGGTGCTGCGCCGGTTTCGCGTTCATGCCCTGTTGCGGGTCAAGCTGGAAACCGGCCGCACCCATCAAATCCGGGTTCACATGGCCCACATCCGTTTTCCGTTGCTGGGCGATCCGGTGTACGGCGGCAGACCGCGCTTGCCGCCGCAAGCATCGCCGCGTTGCATCGAGGCGATTCGGAACTTTCGGCGGCAGGCCCTGCACGCCGA
>WBUJ01000105.1 GCA_008933795.1 Candidatus Contendibacter sp.
TCCTACGAGGGGGGGGTGCTGGCCAACGATGCCCGGGTGACCGTTCATATGATGCACCGGCTGGGCGCGCTCGTCGTGGCGTTGTACCTGGGCTGGCTGAGTGGGCGTCTAGTGGCCATCGCCCGCAGCCGCACCCTGCGCTTCGCCGCCATCGCCATCGCCGCGCTGCTGGTCGTCCAGCTCGGCCTGGGCATCGCCAACGTCGTGCTACGGTTACCGTTGCCGGTGGCGGTGGCCCACACCGGCGCCGCCGCGCTGCTGCTCTTGTCCCTGGTGACGCTCAACTTTCTGCTTCGACCGGAAACCGCCGCATGATGACTACCGCGATTCAGACCCTGCACGCCAGCATCCGCCGCCACGGACGCGACTATCTGGAACTGACCAAACCCAAGGTCGTCGCCCTGATCACCTTCACCGCCATGGTCGGCATGTTGCTGGCGACGCCGGGAATGGTGCCGTGGGAGATCCTGCTGTTCGGTTCGCTGGGCATCGCGCTGATGGCCGGTTCCGCTGCGGCGCTCAATCACCTGGCGGATCAGCGGGCGGATGCCGTCATGGCGCGCACCTGTCGCCGGCCATTGCCGAGCGGCCACCTGGATACCGGTCAGGTGTTGGGTTTTGCGCTACTCATCGGCGTGTTCGGTCTAAGCCTGCTGCTGGCTTTCACCAATCCGCTGACCGCTGTGCTGACCGCCGCTTCGCTGATCGGCTACGCCGTGGTCTACACCCGGTTCCTCAAGCGGGCTACGCCGCAGAATATCGTGATCGGCGGGGCGGCGGGCGCGGCCCCGCCATTACTCGGCTGGACGGCGGTCACCGGCCAGATCGATCCCGGCGCGCTGCTGCTGTTCATGATTATCTATATCTGGACGCCGCCGCATTTCTGGGCGCTGGCCATCCACCGCCGCCACGACTACGCCAGGGCCGATATCCCCATGTTGCCGGTCACACATGGGGTGGCGTTCACCCGTCTGCAAATCCTGCTCTATACTATCTTGTTGATCCCAATTTCGCTGCTGCCGTTCCTGACCGGGATGAGCGGCGGTATTTATCTGGCCAGCGCGCTGGTCCTGGGCGGTCGCTTTCTGTACTACGCCGCCCGGCTGTTCGTCACCGGCAACGACCGGCTGGCCATGCCCACCTTCGGATTTTCCATCGTTTACCTGTTCGGCCTGTTCGCCGCGCTGATGCTCGATCATTATGTGCTATATCTGTTCGAGAAGTTCTAACCCACGCAATGCGCGTCCTGGCAGCCTGTTGGCTTTGAGGTTGTTGGTGGAAACGAAAAGCCGTTTAAAGAGCGATTTCGGCCCGTTTGGAGCCATTTTGGAGTGAAAATTCACTCGTTTTGGGTCATTGTCCTCGTTATGGACGCAATACGGCCATGCGTTTCAGAGCCTATACGAAAAATAATTGGCTCAATCTGGATTCCAGACTGCTGAGGACGGTTCACTCCGACCGGGGTTACGCCCAAAATAATATGCTCGATCTCGCCGCTTTCCACACCGCTACCCAGCACCAGAAAACCGGCCTTGCACTCTCAGGCGGTGGTCTGCGCGCGTCCCTGTTCCATGTCGGCGTGCTGGGCCGACTGGCCGAACTGGATCTGTTGCAGCATGTGGATGTGATCTCCACGGTATCCGGCGGCTCTATTATCGGGGCGTATTACTATCTCAAGGTCAAGGAACTGCTGGAAGGCCGACGCCCCGACCGCTTGCAACCCGGCCAAGCGGCCTATATCCAACTGGTCCAGGAAATGGAGGTCGACTTTCTGCACGCGGTGCAGAAAAATATGCGGATGCGCGCCTTTTTGGACTGGCGTAAAAACGCCCGCATGTTCCGCGAAGGCTATTCGTCCACCGACCGCATGGCGGAGCTTTATACGGAGTCGCTCTATACGCCAGGGCAGGACGCGACCGGCATTTTTCTCAAGGATTTGCCGATTAAACCCGCCGCTTTTCCCGCTCAGGCCAATGGGCTTCCCCATAAAATCCCCACCCTGATTCTAAACGCGACTGCCCTGAACACCGGCAACTTATGGCAATTTACCGGCGCCTGCGTGGGTGAGGAAGTTTCCGGGTATCACAGACCGGCCAGCCAGATGCCGGTGATGCCGAAGCTGTATTTTGGTAGCCCGGAACTGACGCCGTTGCAGCGCCTCAGCTTGGACTGGCTGACCCTGGGGCAGGCAGTGGCGGCTTCCTGTTGCGTGCCCGGTCTGTATGAACCGCTCTATCTGAGCGGTTTGTATCAATCCGAGGCCGGCGAGAACATCGTCATCCGGCTGGTGGATGGCGGCGTCTTCGATAATCAGGGGCTGGTCTCGCTGTTTGCCGAAGGCTGCGCGCAGATCATTTGCAGCGACGCCTCGGATTTGCTCAAACATGTGAGAGACCCTTCCACCGGTTTGATCAATGTCACCATGCGGGCCAACGAAATCATGATGGATCGGATCCGCAACAAGATTCTGGATGATCTCTTTGCCCGCCCGCCGCAAACCCATGCCTTTTTTCACCTGGGCGCTACGGTTAGCCGGCAGACGTTCCCCGACGACGCCCCGCAACTCCTGTATGCGCTCTCGCATATTCGCACCGATCTGGATTCCTTCACCGACCAGGAAGCTTATACCCTGATGTATTACGGCTACCGGGTGGTCAGCGAGCAATTGCCAAGTCCTGCGGTTGGAGCCGACTGGCGGTTTCTGCAAATTCAAGACCTGTTGCGGGACGAATCCCAACGGCAGGTCTTGCTCCGGCAGCTTGAGGTCGGCTCCAAACAATTTTTCAAGGTGTTCTTGTTAGGAAAACGCCTGCCTCACGTGATCGTACTGGCCGCCTTGATGGTACCTGCGGGCATCGTGGCATTCGTGCTCTCGCTCTTGCCCTGGTGGGTATCGGGCCTGCTGGCCCTGGGGTTGCTCAGCAGCGTGGCCTACAGCCAAAATGCCCGGATCAACCAGTACCTCAACCGGGTGGAGCGGTTGCGCCGCGCCAGAAGGCGGCTGGCCAAGGTCATGGCGCCGTTGGGCATTCCCTCGCTTTTGGGATTGATCGTTGCGGCAGCGAGTCGGGTCTATCTCAGCATCTTCGACCGGCTGTTCCTGCGCTATGGCCAGATCGGACCTCGCACTCGCTCACAAGGAACGAACCTTTCCGGTGTAGACATTCCTCACCACTAACGCCAGGTTGCTTCCACCCATGCCTGTACCCGTACAACGCTCCTTCATCCTGGTGATCGCCTCGATCACTCTTATCGCACTGCTGGCGCTATCCGGCATTCAGCCCTTTGATCGTACCACGTGGGTGCTTGAGGTATTCCCGGTCGTGATCGTCTTGCCGGTCCTCTGGGCGACCTATCAGCGCTTTCCACTGACCGATCTGCTCTACATTTGTATAGTGGCTCATGGCATTGTGCTGATTGTCGGGGGGGCATATACGTATGCCAGAGTTCCCTTCGGCTTTTATCTCGCCGACCTCCTGAACCTCGGTCGCAATCCCTACGACAAAATAGGGCACTTCTTCCAAGGATTTGTCCCGGCACTGGTCGCACGCGAGATCCTCGTTCGCGGTCGCTACGTCCGCGGCCGGAAGATGCTGGCTTTCATCGTCGTTTGCATCGTTTTAGCTATCAGCGCCACGTATGAACTCATCGAGTGGGCTGCCGCGCTGGCCCTTGGACAGGGCGCCGACGAGTTTCTGGGTACGCAAGGGGATCCATGGGATACGCAATCGGACATGTTTCTTGCGCTGATCGGTGTGGTTACCGCATTGCTCTCTCTGTCCTCTCTCCATGATCGCCAGTTAAAAAACCTGCTGGGCCAGGAGAGCGCGACCGAACCCGATTCATCGAGTTGATTGGCCACGCCCAAACCTCATTTTTCTCGGGGATCGCGGCTTCTGAACGCCGCGCTTCTCAGGGCATGAGGTGTGACGGGGTCAGGCGTCGAAGCTGGCGGCCCACCCCAGCGCAAAAGTGGGGGCTATGCAGACATACCCCCCGATCAGACCCACGACGCAACCCAAGATAAACGACCCCGCAGCAAGCTGCGGGGTATTGGGTTACCAAAGAACGCAGCAAGCTGCGGGGAATGGACCCTTAGAGATTCAATTAGATAATGGTCGATTTCATTCTGCTAAAAAACTAACGATCCCTGATAATGTCGTTTTATTGTTCCAGCCACCTTATAGCCCCGATGTGAACCCTATTGAACGAGTCTGGCAATTCATGAAAGATAAGCTGTGCTGGATCAATCTAAAAACCCTGGATGAATTGCGTAAAAAAGTTGATGAAATTATTCAATCAATTCTCCCAAGCCAGGTGGCTTCTTTAACCAATTTTGATTTTATCTTATCCGCACTAAAGTAGTAAAATCTATCGGTAATTGGTATAACGTCTTCGTAATTCCAGCACACCTCGCCTTCCCGGTGATGGCGGTACTCTTCAACATTGACTTGCCGCCACAGTACGCCCTGATCATCACACCAAGCATCGGCGGCGGTCGGTTCGGCGCGGGTCAGCACCGGGCGGGCCGGCAGGGTGCCGTGTCCCAGCAGGCGCGAGATGACGATTTCCCGGATGAACTGGGAGAGAGGAATTTCGGCGTGATCGGCCAGTAGTTGCAGGTCGGCTTTCATTCGGGCCGGAATCCAGACCTTGATCGGGGCGACGTTCTTGCCCAGTTCCGGGATACAGTAAGTGTAGACGCGCTTCTTGCCGGGTGAATCATTGCTCCTCGCTATTGAATAGCGGAGGGGCGGAGGATCACGAAAAAATCCCGGATAGCGATCTTCCAGGATGGTGAGGGCGAGCAGGCCGTAAGCATAGACCACGAAGAATTGCCGCAACCATTCGCTGAGGGATTGATCGGCGTGGGTACAGAATTCCGTCAACGCCTGCTCAGCGGGTTCGGGCAACCAGAATTTCAGGGCAACGTCGTGGGTTCGAAAGTCGCTGAAATCACCGAAGCTGTGGGCGATCTGCTCGTAGGACAGGGGCCGAGGTCTAGCGGGGCGGACCTGAATTCGGACGTCAGCCTGCGGGTCGGTTGGGGCCTGTTGCTGTTCGCGCGAGCGGCGGAAAAAGAACCACATGGTCTTGTTCCCCAGAAACGTGATTGAAATTCTTGATCTTTGACGTCAAGAATAGCGCCAGTTGACGTGAAGGCACCTGTTGCCAGGGTGGCGATGCGATGACCCCGAAGAGAGATCAGCCATGACGACCCATGATCGGCTACGACAACAGCAGTTGGCCAGCGACAACTACGCCGGCCTGTGCCCGGAAGCCCTGACGGCGCTGGAACAGGCCAACCACAGCCACGCCCCCTCCTACGGCCAGGACCGCTGGACCGCCGAGGCCTGCGACCGGTTTCGAGAGCTGTTCGAGACGCCCTGCGAAGTATTTTTCGTCTTCAACGGCACGGCGGCCAACGCGCTGGCGCTGGCCAGCCTGTGCCAGTCCTATCACAGCATCGTCTGCCATCGCTACGCCCACATCGAAACCGATGAATGCGGCGCCCCGGAGTTTTTCTCGCACGGCGCCAAGCTGCTGCTGGCCGACGGGCGCGACGGCAAGCTCAACCCGGCCAGCGTTGAGGAGATCGTCACCCGGCGCAGTGACATCCACTACCCCAAGCCCCGGGTGGTCAGCCTGACCCAGTCCACCGAACTGGGCACGGTCTACGCGCTGGCCGAATTACAGGCGATTCAGCAGACCGCCCGCCGGCACGACCTGAAGCTGCACCTGGACGGCGCGCGCTTCGCCAACGCGGTGGCCGCGCTTGACCTGCCCCCGCGCGCCCTCACCGTGGACTGTGGAGTGGATGTGCTGTGCTTTGGTGGGTCCAAGAACGGGTTGGCGGTGGGTGAGGCGGTGCTGTTCTTCGATCCGGTCGCCGCCGAGGAATTCGCCTACCGCTGCAAGCAGGCCGGGCAGTTGGCGTCCAAGATGCGGTTCCTGGCCGCGCAATGGCTGGGATTGCTGAAGGACGGCGCCTGGCTGCGCTACGCCGCCCATGCCAACCACTGCGCCGCCCTGCTGGAAGAACAGCTCTGCGCCCTGCCCGAAGTGGAACTGATGTTCCCCCGGCAGGCCAACGCGGTGTTCGCGCGAATGCCGGAGGCGGCGATTGCGGCGCTGCACCAGCGGGGTTGGCTGTTCTATACCTTCATCGGCGTGGGCGGGGTCCGGCTGATGTGCGCCTGGGATACCGAGGAGGCGACCGTGCGGGCGTTCGTCGCCGATGTCAAAGTGGCCCTGCGGGCGAGCCGGTAAAGGCCAGAATCCGCGTCCGTCCGCTCAGCCTGGATCGAGGGCGGGAATAGCATACTGGCGCCGCTGGCGGGTCCGGCCCACTTTCAGCCGGTCTTTGTACCGACCCAGCAGTTTCAGGGAATCTTCGACGTATTGCCGCGAAGAAATCTCGGTGGTGGCGTAGCGGCGCAGCAGTTCCAGCCATCGATTATGGACCGCGCACGGCGCCGCTCGGTCGCCGCCATCCAGCGGACAATCGGGACAACGCGCATGGGCCAAGACTCCGACGGCCGCCTGCTTCTGCCACTGCTGACGGTAGTGCCGGGCGTGCGCCGCGATCCATTCCAGCGCTCGCTCCTGCCGCTCTTCGTCGGGAAAAGGCGCAACGTATTGTTCGATGGCCGCGATCTGCTGAAACAGAAATTCAGCGTCGGACAAGTTCAGATTCTGGGCGTCCCCGACAAAACGGGTGATGAGCGCCAAGGTTGGATCATCTGCGATGTACATGGTTCTTCTCGTGAGTCGCCCCCACCGACAACGAACGGTAGAATAATAGCAAAAAATTGTGCGACGCACAAAAATCTTGTCATTGGAATGCGGGTACGCCGAGACGCCCGCGATGGGTCTGCCAGGCTACCGGCAGCCACTTTCGGAGATACAAGACGTGCTCCAGGGGTTTCAACGTTCGACCCGACGCCTGATCGTACTGCTCGCCACCCTGCCAGCGGCGGTCCTCATCCTCGGTCTCCTGTACATGCTCGGTTCGATCTACCTGGAGGGCAACCCCCGGGGGTTCTGGGCCAGCCTGGAATGGGCCTCCGAGACGCTGACCACCACCGGCTACGGCGCCGATGCCCGCTGGAACCATCCGCTGATGACGTTGTTCGTCATGCTGACGCAGTTCATGGGCATGTTTCTGGTCTTTATGATCTTTCCGGTCTATGTGTTGCCCTACTTTGAGGAACGATTCGAGGCGCGATTGCCGCGCGCCCTGCCGCCGATGGCGGGACGGGTGCTGTTCTACCGCTACGGTCCGGCGATTGACTCCTTGTTGGAGGAATTCCAACGGGTCGGGTCCGCGTTCGTGATCTTCGAAGAAGATATGGCGCTGGCTCGCAGCCTGCGCGATCGCGGCTACCACGTGGTGTTCGGTAACCTCGACGAAGCGCCGGCGGCGCTGGCGGGCGTGGAACAGGCGCGGGCGGTGGTGACCAACGCCGACGATCACGCCAATGCGATCTGCATCCTGATGGTCCGCGAATTGGGATTCGACGGTCCGGTTTACGCCCTCGCCGATAACCCCCTGTACCGACCGCCGATGGTGAAGGTGGGCGCGTCCGCCGTGTTCACCCCGACCCACGTCCTCGGCGCGGCGCTGGCGGCCCGCGCCAGCACCCGCATCACCCCCCCAGCGGAAGGTTTGCATTTGCTCGGCGCGCAAGTTGGTTTGGCCGAATTCCGGGTCCGCCCCGACAGTCCGCTGGCCGGGCAACCCTTGGGTAAACTGCGGCTGCGCGAACGCCACGGCGTGACCGTGATCGGCCAATGGCACGGTGGGCGCTTCGCCGTCGCCGCCGGATCGGACACGCGCATCGAATCCGGCGCGATCCTGGTCGCGGTCGGCGCGCACGCCAATCTGGCCCAGGTCGAGCGCCTGGCCGCGCCGATCCGTCGCACTGGCCCTATCGTGGTGGCCGGTTACGGCACGGTCGGCGGCAAAGTGGTGGAGATGCTGCGCGACGCCCGCGAGATGACCGTCGTGATTGATCAACAGCTCGTTCCGGGAGTTGACATCGTCGGCAACGTACTCGAACACGCGACGCTAGACCGGGCGAACGCGCGTGCGGCGAGCGCGGTGGTGCTGGCGCTGAGCAACGACAGCGAAGGCGTGTTCGCTACGGCGGTGGTCCGCGATTACGCGCCCGAGGTCCCCCTTATCGTCCGGGTCAACCGGGCGCCGAACGTCGCCCGGCTGTACCAGGCGGGCGCGGATTTCGCGCTGTCGGTGGGGCAGGTGGCCGGGGAAATCCTCGCCTATCATCTACTCGGCGAGCAGGCGGTCGCGGTCGAGCAGCGTCTAAAATTCGTTCGGGTGGCTCCCGGCGCGCTGGTGGGACTGCATCCGTGGCGCGCGCAAGTGCGCGAGCGAACCGGCGCGGCGGTGGTCGCGGTGGAGCGGGACCAGAACGTGTTTGTCAAATTCGACGACGATTTCCAAGTACGCCCAAACGACACCCTGTTTGTCTGCGGAACGCTCGGCGGCCTGGATCAGTACGCGCGCGAGTTCCAGGCGGCGCCGGTTGAAAGTCCGCGTGCTTGATAAGCCCGACTCGACTCCCGATCCGCGCCGAAACCGAGCAGCACATCACTCGCGCCCACATCTCGCGAAACCGCCGCGACGAACGCTTCAATGCTTGCCTGGCGTCGTAATCCGCTGCTGTAGTACGTCACCTTGTCATCGCCGATCTGATCCAGGCAAGTGATAGCCAGCCGGGCCTTGATCGACAGCCCAGGCAACCGGCCAGCATCGGCCAAATCCTCGGCGATGGCGTGGCGAAGCACATCCAGATCGAGCCAGCCGAATCGCAGCGCCCCTTGATAGGCGTTCGGGACGTTGGTCGCGTCGGTCACGCCGGGATAGGGTTTTTCCGGCAGCTCGCGCGGCAGCGGACCCGCGCCGTGCCGGGTCAGATAGGCTCGCGTCGCGTAGGTGACTTCAAGCTGTTTTAAATTCAACTCTTCCGCCAGCACCAGCACGTTGCGCAGGCCGGTATTGGAACGGGTGACGTGCGGAAAAAAGCCGCGATCCTGATCGAGCAGCAGACCTTGGGCACCTTCGAACAGCAGATGCCGCCCGCGCGTCGCCGCCCGCGCGTCGGCGACGGTGATCGCCTGGAGAAAGCGGCCCGTGTCTTCGACGAAGTGCTCCAAAATGGCATCGGATAGAAATAGATCGGCGTTCCGGGCGAAGGCAGCGGCGAATCCCAGGCGGGCGAGTCGGGCGGGCGCGTAATCGCGGCGGATGAGATTCAGCTTCGCCGTCAGGCCGGATCGATCCGCCAAGTCCGCGACGGTCAGCGCACGAGCCGGCGTCAGATTGCGTTCGATGGTTTCCCCGAAGCCGACCCCGCAACTGCCGTGGCGATCCCCTCCCCGTTCCCGTTCGACGATCTGGTTGATCATCATGTCGTAAGGCGTCGTCACCGGGCTTTGCGGATCGACGTAGATCGTCGGTTCGACGCCCTTGGTGGCCAAGATTGCCATTTCCTTGAGAAACAAAATCGGATTGGACACGAAAAACCGCGAGAGAAAGGTGGCGACGCCGGCGAGCGCGCCGCTGCCGACGTGGCTGAACACATGGCGCAAGCCATCCGGTGTCACGGCCGTATGGCCGGCCTGCGCTCCGCCGTTGAAGCGGATGACGATGCCATTGCGGCCCACTTCCGCCGCGTTATGATCGGTCACCCGGCCCTTGCCTTCGTCGCCGAACTGGGCGCCGATCACGACTCGGGCGGTCTTTTGCCGACGCATCGTTCGTTCTCCTCGGTTTCCCTCACCCACCAGCGGGCGAGGGGTCAGGGGTGAGGGAAATCAAAACCGCACCACTCCGGCGCTGCCGGTTTGAGCCGGCCCCAGCGCGCCCACGGCGCGTTGCACCACCAGCGCGGTCTGGTTCGACCAGCTTTTGACGACCCGATCCCGGTCGCGGCCCTCGTTGACCTCGATAGCGGAAACGATCACCTCCGCCAGCTTGGTGTGGTCGGACAACCCGATCACCCGCTGCCCGAGCAGTTCGGTCCAGCGGCTCCGCACTCCGCGCGGATCGTGGCGGGCGTGCGAGCCTTCCTCCACGATGACGTGAAAGACGTGGTACCTGCGGCCGACCAGGGTCAGCAGTTCGCGGGAAGCGAAGTCGCGTTGCGGCCGGTCGCCGAGGAAGCGGGCGATGGCGGCGGCCGGTAAATCCAGCGGCGGCTCCTCGTCGCCGACCGTGAACAGATAGCCCTTCTTGCCGCGCTTTTCGAAGCAGTCGATGGCCGTGTGCATGGCCGCGAAGTACCACGGCAGGTTGTAGGACTCGCACGAATTGCCGCCGCCGCCCTTTTCCAGCCACAGCTTTTCGAGTTGCCTGGCGATGCGGATGTCGGCCTCAAACTGGGTCGCCTGCAACGGCGCCCGGTCGTACAGCACGTCACCGACGCCCATGCACAGGATGTGCGGGTCGGTCACCGGCTTGCGGGCCAGGATTTCCTCGACCATCGTGCCGAGGCCCTTGCGCGCCAGCGCGTCGGCGATCATGCCCATCGAGCCGGTCACGTCCAGCCCGACGATGATCGCGGTCGATGCCGGGTTGAGGTTCGAATCGCGCGATTCCCGCACAGCGACCCCGAACGGATTCAGATCTTTGTCGATTCCACGCGACGCAAACACGGCATCCGTGGTTTTACCGGTGGTCGAAGCGGCGTAAGCGCTCCAATCGGTGGGGTCCCAACGAGCAGTACCCATGGCGTTCTCCTTCTTGGTTGATGTTAAAAACCACCCTCACCCCCGACACCTCTCTCCCAGAGGGCGAGGGGAGTCAGTACAAATCCGCCGATACATCCAGTTTGACGAATCGGCGTTTGCCGAAGCTGTCTTTGAGCACCCGGTTCATCCAAATCTGGTAATCGCGTAGAGCGGAATCGCCCGCCGGCAACTGCAACCAGTCGATCATCGGTTGCGGCGCCGCTTTTTCGCGCGCCAGTCGCGCTCCGGTCGCATCGCCCAGCAGTTCCCGGCCCAGCGCCCGAATCAATTCCAGGTCGGTACGGCTATCGCCGCAGCGGCGATCCATCACGTCGAACGGCGCGTATTGAACGGTGGCGGCCGGCGCGGCCTGCATTCGCTCGCCCTGCCGCACCGCGTACCACCAGCCCCCGAGCAGTGCGCCGCCGTGTTGCGACGGGGAAACGAACCAGGTATCGGCCAGGATGGCGTTGTGCGCCAGCCGGGCGTAATCCAGATAGCACGCCAGATTCAGCAGCGAACTGACGATCCAGGCGACGTGGCGGGCGTCTAGCCGGCCGCCGTAGTGGTCGAGCAGGTCGCGCAGCAACACCAGATCCGGCGTTTTCCGCAGCACCAGTACCCAGCTCTCGCCGGTCTCGAAGTGGCGGACGATCTCCGGCAGGTAGCGCTGGACCTCCGCCGCCATGCGCGCGTTGGCGCAGGGCAGCCGGCCGATGACTTGGAGCGCGTTCTCGAACAGGTCGGCATGATCCTTCTCGACGACGTAAGCTACGATCTCGCTCCCGACGAACTGCCGACCCAGCTCGAACTCACGCTCCTTGCGGTAGCGAATTTTGTAGGTCGCGCCATCTGTCGCCCGCAGCACCAGCAGGCCCGGCGTTTGCCAGATGCCGCCGTGCAGTTTCCGAACCGCCGTGTCGTACAGCCGGTTGACGTGCTGGAACACCCCAGTCATTCCGGCGCCCGGACAGCGATCTGGATGCCAGAGCGACGCCAGCGCCCGAAATTCCTGCTTTGCGGTGTCTTCGTCGCCGGTGAACAGACGCTCCGGCTCGGACGGCCGGATGGCGAGCAGCGCCTCGGCGGACAATGCGGTCACGTCGTTCATAGCCACCTCCATGGGTACGAAGACTAGCAGACTTATTTGTTTTTTACAAATAACAAATAAAAATATTTTTAGTGGACATTAGCTGTAAAAACTCCATACAATAATTTTTGTTATTTGTTAATAACATCAAATAATGATGGAGACCCGCACGTGGAACCGGCTTATCCGCAACCCCTGGTGATGGTGGACACGGCGCTGTTCACTATCCGCGACGAGCGCCTGCGCCTGATTCTGACGCGGCGCAAGGAACCGCCGTTCGAGGGTCTGCTCGCTCTGCCGGGCGGCTTCGTGCATGCCCAGGAAGACGCCGACGCGGAAGCGGCAGCCCGGCGGGTGATTCGCGGCAAGATCGGCTTCGACGCGCCTTACCTGGAGCAGTTGTTCACCTTCTCCGGCGTGGCCCGCGACCCGCGCGGCTGGTCGGTCAGCGTCGTCTACTACGCGCTGATCCCCTGGTCGTTACTGGAACGGAATCCGTCCGCCGAAGCGTTCCCGGTGGATGGTTTGCCTCCCCTCCCCTTCGATCACCAGCAGATCGTCGCCAAGGCGGTGGAACGGCTGCGCGGGAAAGCGACCTACTCGTCGCTGCCGGCCTTCCTGCTGCCGGTGGAATTCACGATGAACGACCTGCACCGGATTTACGAGCAGACCATCGGCACTCGTCTGGACAAGGCGTCCTTCCGGCACAAGATTCTGGAACTGGACATCATCGAGGAGATACCGAACCGATTCCGTACCGGCGCGCACCGTCCGGCCCAGCTTTACCGGTTGTCCAGCAAGGTGCTCACGCCGTTCGAGCGGAAGATCTAGGCGATGGCGCTCGCTTTACGCCGCTCTCGGTCTATTTGGGCCTTGAATGCGAATTAGGCGCTTTGTGGCAAGGCACTCCGCACCAACATTGCGATCGCCAGCCGCCCGAGGACATGGATGAGAAGACCCCGTGAAGAGCGCGCCTTGCTGGCGATCTCGATGCCGGTTTTTCCCCAATCCAATTGAAGATTGACTTGACACACCCGCGAGACGGCGTGGGAAACCAGGCATCGGCGGCGTCGAGTGGTATCCATATTGCTCGTCCCTCCCAAGCCACCGGCGCGGTGGGTGGAAATTCGCGCATGGGCGTACATTTCCATATTTTGGAGTTTGGGAGGCGTCTCGGGACCTTGGCTATGTGGCAAGCCGCTATCCAACGCGAAAGAACCACTGCTGGCCGCGCGCTATCAAACCAATGACAGGCCAGGAGGTCGCGCGGCTTTGGCTGAAACCCGCAAGGCTCGTTTTGGTTTCTTTCCAATCAGACTGAACCGGGCCAAATTGGTCCGCCAAGCTGTCATGAACGACTTATCTCCGATTTAGCAAGGCGAGGAGGCTTCCAATACCATGTTCACGATCCTGCCATCCCTATTGTCTATCCATCCAGCCTACCTGCTGCCGCGCTACGGTAATTCCCACACGCGCTACGTGGATCGACGCGATCCGGTAACATCCCACCCAGTCGGCAAAAAAAATAACAAAAGCGGTGTCAATAATTGTGATCGGTCAAATATCGACGCGGTGACTATCCACATGATGGAAATTGCTCGCGGAAGCGCCGAAAGCCTGTTTGACGGCGTTAACGCGCATTTTGGGGTGCTTCGTAACGGCGCCGTGCTGCACCTCCACGATGAAAGTGAAATGCTGTTTGCTTCGCATGACTTCAACTGTCGTTCCATCGCGGTGGAGTTCGAGGGTAACTACCCTTATGATCAAGATAAGGACGGCGAATACAGATGGTGGAGCGATACCTACGAAAAACCTCGCTCCAAGCAGGACAGCCCGACGATCGATCAAATTGCCGCTGGCCGCGCCCTGGTTAAATACCTTCGAGAAAGGCATCGCATTCTGTATATTTTTGGTCACCGTCAAGCCTGTGCGAAGGTCTGCCCTGGCCCTCATCTTTGGTACAATATCGTTAAATGGGGTGTCGACGAGCTGGGATTAAGCGATGGCGGCATCAGCTTCACGACCAGCAATAAATTCTGCTCTGGAGCAGTGATCCCAGCCGATTGGCGCGATGCCAAATGGGCGGTCGATCTCACTGGTTCCTTTTCCGCCGCTACCTTTAGCGGACCAAGCCCCATTCGCGGCAACGTGTGCATTCCACCATAGCGAAATATCCTTGGTACGTCAGAAGCGCCTTGTGCGCCAACCATCTTCCGCAATCGACTCGCGCCCGGCCCTTGGCACGAGGCGTGCAAATCACGACGGAAACCCGACGGATCCGGCGCGGCTATTCGTGCCGGGCCGTCAATACCGACCCAATACGCTCGTGGTGGAGATCAAACGATGGCGATGGCGACAACAGCAAAATGGGCGATGGCCGCGGCCATCGGTTTGATACTCGGCGGTGGCGGCGCGGGTGCGCGGGCGGACGACGGCTGGGCGTCCTCTTCCACCGTGGCCTACACGGAAACGGCCGGCGCCCCGCTGGAACCCAACGGCGTAAACGCCCGCGTGGACGTCGCCCATGCCGCCGATCCAGGGGGCGACAGCTACGATCCCTATACCTGCGCCGCCGCCTACGGCGATACGTTTTGCGCCGCGTTCGAGCGTTGCATGGCGGCCCATGGTTTTCGCGCGTGCTACAAGCGATTCAGCCAGTAAGGAATCCATGGCCCTTCGTGGCCAACGCGGCGGGCGGCGCGCGCTGTTTGCGTTCGGCGTCCGGAGCGATCCTCCTAGGCTGGGTTTGCCCGCACCCGGGCAGCCCGGCTGTGCCCAGGGCGATTTTGTGCTAGCTTGAGATTGTCCGCCACTCAACCGGTCTCGAAAGATGAATCCCAGCCTCGACTCCCGCAGCGACGAACTGACCGCCATCGTCGATGCCGAGCATCACGTTCAAGTGGGCTTGGCGCAAGCCCTCCGCGACGCGGTGCATACCGGCAAGGACGCGGCGCTGGCCGGTGAAATCCTCGACCAACTCACTGCGTACAGCGACGTGCATTTCCTGTCCGAACAGTTGCTGATGCGAATGTGCGGCTATCCAGACTACGACGACCACGTCCTCGATCACGACCGCATGATGGAGCGATTGGAAGAGGTCAGGCGCCAGCGCGGCGTCGGGGCGCAACCGTTGGCTCTGGCCGAGGCGGAAGCGCTGCTGGCGCTCCTGGCCCGCCATATCGGCACGCGAGACCGGGTCTTCACCGATTATTATCGCGCCTGGGCCCGACACGACGCGGACCCAGAATCGCAGTCGCCCATCCAGCGGGAGAATTTCCCATGACTGTCCCCGCCCTGGTGATCGGCAACAAGAACTACTCGTCCTGGTCGTTGCGCCCCTGGTTGTTGCTCAAACACCTGGGCGTGGACTTCCAGGAAATTTCCGTTGCCCTGCACGCTCCGGACACGACGACCCGGATCACCCGCTACTCGCCCTCGGGCCGGGTGCCGGTGCTGCTGGACGGCGATCTACGGATTTGGGAATCGCTGGCGATCGGCGAGTACCTGGCCGAACGGCATCCG
>WBUJ01000106.1 GCA_008933795.1 Candidatus Contendibacter sp.
AGGTCGCACCGCCCAGCGTGGTGCAGAACCCCCGCACCCGGCTGCGATCCATGCTGGCGGTGTCGGAGGGCGTGAGTTCCTCGGCCACCAGAATGGCGTTGGCGGGCGGTTCCTGTCGTTCCGGTTCCGCGCCGGTCAGCAGGGTCAGCACCCGCCGGCCCACGTCGCGCAGGTCGTTAGCGCGGGCCGCCAGCAGTTCGTTGCGCAGGCTGGCCAGCCGGTCGGCATGAGTGGTGAACGCGCGATGCCAGGCGAATTCGGCGCTCTTGCCCTTGGCCAGCGCCGAATGGGCGATGTCCAGCAGATCGGGGTCGTCCAGCAACTCCTAATGAGCGGCAAAAATGGCGGCCTTGTCGGCGGCGCGCTGACCGTGCAGGCTCGCCTGCAAGGCTTCCAACTGCACGTTGGCCTGATTGATCGCCTCGTCCAGCCGGTCGCGCTCCTGCTGCGGATTGCCCTCGGCGGTTTCGTTGACCTGAATCTCCTGATGCCGGATTTGGAACACTTCACCGACGGCCAGCCCTGGCGAGGCGGCCACACCGAGCAGCAGGTTCGGGTCTTCCGAACGCGGGCGCGGCGCGGGCGCGGCGCTGGGAGACACTTCGACGCTGGCCGGGGCCGGCGCGGGTTTACAACCTTCGTCGCCCAGCCCTTCCCACAGCAGCGGGGTCAGCGTTTCGACCGCTGCGTCGGCGTCGTCACCCTTGGCGGTCAGGGTCACTTTGTCGCCGTAGCCGATTTCCAGACCCATGATCGCGACCACGCTCTTGGCGTTGACCGCTTGATCGCCTTTCTGGATGCGGATCTCGGCCTTGAACTTCTTGGCGAGGTTGGCCAGCACCGCCGCCGGGCGGGCGTGCAGGCCGGTGGCGTTGGGGATCACAATCGCTTCGGAGGTGACGGTTTTGACCGACTCGGTCACGGCTTCCGCCTGGGCGCCGGCCAGGGTCAGTTCCAAAATCACGTCGCGGCCAGCGGTGACGGCGCCGGAACGCGGGGCGAAGACCGCCACCCGCTCGCTGTTGGTGATCACGATCTGGGTAAGCAGGCTCTTGGCGTGCGTGGCGACGTAATCGGCGTCGAACTCAATCAGGGCGTCGCCGGTCTTGACCGCATCGCCCGCCTTGACCTTCGGGGTGAAACCGCTGCCCTTCAGGCCAACAGTGTCGAGGCCGATGTGCATCAGCACTTCGATGCCTTGCGGGGTGGCGACGGTGACGGCATGGCCGGCAGCGTGCAACTGAACGATCTGGCCGTCGCAGGGCGCGCGCAGGCACTGGTCGAGGGGATCAATGGAAATGCCGTCGCCGACCATTTTCTGGGCGAACACTGGGTCGGGAACCCGTTCGATGGGCACCAGCGGACCGGAGAGCGGCGCGGTCAGGGTGATCCTGGTCATATTATTCATGTTGGTCATTGCTCAGCTTCAGGATTACGAAAAGCGATGCCGTAAGCAGAAGGCTGATACGGCAAGTGGTGGTTCACCAGAAATTCCTCCTGTATGTTTTGGTTTTGGGGTGTTGCGCACGTCGAGTGAAGCGGGCTTCGCTTCAGTTTTAGAGTTCCTCGCCGTTGGTTTGGATCAGCTTTTGATACCAGAAGTAGCTCTGTTTTTTGATTCTCTTCAGCCCTTTTTGCCGATCAACATAGACGAATCCGTATTGTTTTTGGTAGCCGTTCAGCCAGCTCAAAAGGTCAATGAACGACCAGGCAAAGTAACCGATCAAATTGACGCCATCATCAATCGCGCGTTTGCACCAGCGGATATGCTCGCGCAGATATTCGATTCTCGGGTAGTCCAAAATCTCCCCATTCTCTCCAATAGGGTCCTTGTCTCCCAGCCCGTTTTCTGTGATCATGATCGGGATGTCTCCATATCGCTCTCGAATTCTTTTCATCCCCTCGTACAGCCCTTGTGGAAAGATAGCCCAGTCCCAGGGAGTGTATTCGATTTTCGGGTTGGTCACTCTTTTAAAGAGTCCAGGGATGCCGCTTTCCTGCTGGGTTCCCTTTTCGCCAGTGACGTTGATTACCGCAGTACCGACACCATCGGTGGGATTGTGAGCCAGGAACGTGCTCTGATAATAGTTAATGCCAATAAAATCAATGGCTGCGCTTTTGATCAGATCCATGTCTCCAGCCATGATAGTCGGCGCTTGCCACTGCTTTTGATACCAGGCTCGCATTTGTTGCGGATATTCGCCCTTCAAGCCGGGATCGTAGAACCAGTGAAAATCCATGTCCTCGTAAAATTCGCAAGCCCGAACATCTTCCTCGGCTTCGCTGATGGGGAATCCAGGTAGAAGCACGTGAGCAATTCCAATTTTGCCATCCAGGATTTTTTTCTCCCGGACCAGTTTTCGATACTCGATCACCGATTGGGCATGAGCCAGATTGACAATATGCGAAACTTCCAAGGCCCGCTTTTCGTCCTTTACCCCCGGTGGGTGCAGGCCATCCCGGTATCCCAGCATGATGAAATTGATGACTTCATTAAAGGTGATCCAATACCGAACCCGATCCCCGAAGCACTCAAAACAGGTTTTGGCGTAGTGGGCGAAAATAGCGACCAGCTCCCGATTTTCCCAGCCTCCGATGTCTTGCAAATCCTGCGGCAAATCCCAGTGATAAAGAGTGACAACAGGGACAATATTGTGTTTCAGCAGTTCATCAATTAACTTGTTGTAAAATTCGACTCCCTTTGGATTGATTGCTCCTGTTCCCTTCGGGAAGATTCGCGCCCAGGCAATAGAAAAGCGATAGGATTGAAGCCCCATTTCAGCCATTAAACCGACATCTTCCTGATAGCGGTTATAATGATCGGCGGCAATATCGCCATTGGTTCCGATGTACGTTGTGCCAGGCAGGTGGGAGTAAACATCCCATATGGATAAACCCTTGCCGTCTTGTTGGAAGGCTCCTTCCACCTGATAAGCAGCCGTCGCCGCGCCCCACAGAAAATGCTTTGGAAAGGTTTTTATTGCATCGCTGGTCATTTCAATATCACCATCATTACTAAAATTCTTGGAAAAAACCCACGGACGGAGTCTGCGCCGCCCGTGGGAAGGTGTGGGGGAGGATTCCCACACGGTCGCACCACCACATGCATAATTTAATTCAGGCCTTGGCCTTGGCTTCGAGCGGCCGCTTGAGGAAGAACAACGCGGAGGCCGTCACCAGGGTTCCCACCACGATGGCAACCAGGTAGGGACCGAGATTCGTCACCGCGTTCGGGATCGGGAGCACGAACGCGCCGCCGTGGGGCACTCGCAGTTCGCAACCGGCCAGCATTGCAATCGCGCCGGTGACGGCGGAGCCGATCATCAGTGCCGGAATCACCCGCAGCGGATCTTTGGCGGCGTAGGGAATCGCGCCCTCGGTGATGAAGGAGATGCCGAGCGCGGCGGTCGCGCCGGCCGCTTCCCGTTCGTCCAGCGAGAAGCGGTTTTTGAACAGGACGGCAGCCAGCGCCAGCCCGAGCGGCGGGACCATGCCGGCGGCCATCACCGCCGCCATCGGCCCGTAAATCGGGTCGGTCTGGCTGGTGATCAACCCGGTGGCGAAGGCGTAAGCGGACTTGTTGACCGGACCCCCCATGTCGAAGGCCATCATCGCGCCGAGCAACAGGCCGAGGAAGGCCGCGTTGGCGCCTTGCATCCCCTTGAGCCAGCCCGTAATCGTGGCGAGCGCGGCGGCCACCGGTTCGCCGACCACGTAATACATCAGCAAACCGACGATGGTGGTGCCGAGCAACGGCAGGATTAAGACCGGCTTCAGACCGACCAGCGTGCGCGGCAGCGGCAGGTTGTCGCTGATGAACTTGACGATATAACCGGCGAGGAAACCGGCGGCGATGCCGCCCAGGAAACCGGAACCGATGGCGCTGGCGATCATGCCGCCGATCATGCCCGGCGCGATGCCCGGCCGGTCGGCGATGGAATAGGCGATGAAGCCGGCCAGAATTGGCACCATCAGCGCAAAACCTGACTTCGCCCCGATCTGGAACAAGGTCCAACCCAGCGTGCCCTTATGGGCATCGTCGAACACGTTGATGCCGCCGATAGCGAAGCTGATCGCGATCAGCAGACCGCCCGCCACCACGAAGGGCAGCATGTAGGACACGCCGGTCATCAGGTGCTTGTAGACGCTGGGGCGAGCGGTGGCCTGCTGGGCCTTGGCCTGCTTGACCTGGTCGTCGTAGCTTGCGCCGCCCGCCGCGCCGCCGGCGACCTTGGCCTCGGCGATGGCCTTGCGCACCATTTCGGCTCCGTCGTGAATCGCCGCTTTGGTGCTGGTTTCGTAAAGCCGCTTGCCGGCGAAGCGGGTTTTATCCACCTGAGTGTCGGCGGCGATGATCACCAAATCCGCCGCGGCGATGTCCTCGGCAGTGAGGGTGTTCTTGGCCCCGACCGAGCCTTGGGTCTCGACCTTGACGGTGTGGCCCTGACTCTTCGCGCCCTGTTCCAGCCCTTCGGCGGCCATGAAGGTATGGGCGATGCCGGTCGGGCAGGAGGTGATGCCGACGATCTTCAAACCGGCCGCCGCGGTCGCCGCCGCCGGTACGCTGGCGAGCGCGGCGGTGATCACGGCGGCGCCGTCGCGGATCGCCGGTTCGGTGGTGGTTTCGTAAATCGGCTTGTCGGCGAAGCGGGCGGTGTCCACCCGGGTGTCGGCGGCGATGATGACCACGTCGGCGGCAGCGATGGTGTCGTCCGACAGCGTGTTTCGCGTCCCGACCGAGCCTTGGGTCTCGACCTGGATGTCGTGTTTGAGCGCTTTGGCGGCCTGTTCCAGCCCTTCGGCGGCCATGATGGTGTGCGCGATGCCCGTCGGGCAGGCGGTGACGGCAACTAATTTAGCCATGTTCGAGTTTCCTGTTGTTCGGGTTCCGGGCAAGGATCAGGTGATCGGTAACACGCTGATTTGTTGGGCGAGGGCGCGGACCTCGGCCGGTCGCGGCAGATGCGGGCCGAGCCGGGTCAGCTTGGCGGCGGCGAAGGCAGTCGCCAATCGGGCGGTGTCGGCCAGCGACAGCTCTTCAAGTTGGGCCGCGACCAGTCCCGCCACCATGGCGTCGCCGGCGCCGACGGTGCTGCTCACGTTCACCCGCGCCGGCAGGGCGCGCAGCGCCTGCTCGCGAGTGAGGAACAGCGCCCCGTCGCCACCCAGCGACACCACGACCAAGTCGGGCGCCGGCGATCTGGCCAGCAATTCCCGCCCGGTGGCGACCAGGGATTCCAGGGTGTCGAGCGGCTGGCCGACCAGTTCGGCCAGCTCGTGCCGGTTCGGTTTGACGATCTTGGGACCGGCCGCGAGCGCCGCCCGCAGCGGCGCGCCGCTGGTGTCCAGCACGACCGCGCCGCCAGCCGCTTGCACCCGTCGGGTGATGGTGGCGTAAACGTCTTCCGGCATTCCCGGCGGCAGACTGCCGGACAACACCACCCAGCGCGCGTGCTCGACCAGCAGATCAAGGCGTTGCAATACCTGCTCCAGCAATTCCGTCGCGGCGGCCGGCGCGAACTCCGGCCCCGGCATGTTCAGATCGGTGGTCTCGCCGCTGACCGTGTCGACCAACTTGGAGTTGATTCGGGTCAGGCCATCAAGGTAGCAGCAGTGGTTGGCGATCTTTTTGCGCTGGAACAATTCCTCGAACAGCGCGGCGTTGTCGCGGCCGATCTGGCCGGTCACGGCGGCGCTCACCCCGAAATCGGACAGGCAGGAGGCGACGTTGACGGCCTTGCCGCCGACATCGACCTGCATCCGCAGGGCGCGGTTGACCGTACCGGGGCGCAGGCCGGCGATTTCGATGGTCTGGTCGAGCGCCGGGTTGAGGGCGACGGTAACCACTCGGGGGGATTCGGCAAAGGGGTTCAAGGGATTCATAGGGCGCGGACCTCTTCGGCGGTGCGGGCGCGCAACGCGCGCCGGGCCAATTCCTGCATCGCCGTCCGCGATTCGCCGCGCAGCGCGGCTTTCACCGGGGCGATGTCCTGGGCGCTCATGCTCAGTTCGTCGACGCCGAGTCCCGTCAGAATGCGAGCGCCCAGCGGATCGCCGGCCAGCCCGCCGCAGACGCCGACCCAGCCGCCGCCGACCGACCGGGCCGCCGCTTGCGCGCCGCGCACCGTGGCGTCGATCAGGTTGAGCACGGCCGGATGCAGGCTGTCGGCCTGCGCGGCGAGTTCGGGGTGCTGGCGATCCACCGCCAGCGTGTACTGAGTCAGATCGTTGGTGCCGATGGAGAAGAAATCGACCATGGCCGCGAAACGGTCGGCCATCACCGCCACCGCCGGTACCTCGACCATGATGCCGAGCTTGACCTCGGGACCCTTGACCTGCTCGCGGGCGAGTTCGCAATGGCCGCGCAGCGCCTCGATCTCGCTCACGTGGGTCACCATCGGGAACATGATCCACAGCGGGCCGTGCTGGGCGGCGCGATAGAGCGCGCGCAACTGCGCGTACAGCAGATCTTGACGTTGCAGCAGCAGACGCGCGCCGCGCACGCCGAGGAAGGGATTATCTTCGTGCGGCAGATCGAGATAGGGCACCTGCTTGTCGCCGCCGATATCCAGGGCGCGAATGATCAGCCGGCGTCCGACCATGACCTCGACCATCTCGCGATAGACCTGGTACTGCTCCTCTTCGTCCGGCGCGTTGTGGCGCTCCAGGAACAGGAACTCGGTGCGCATCAGGCCGATGCCCTCGGCGCCGGCATCGAGCGCCGCCGCCGCCTGTTTCGGATTGGCGACGTTGGCGGCGATTTCGATGGTGTGGCCGTCAGTGGTGGTCGCCGGCAGATGGCGGGTCGCGCGCAGACTCTCGCGGGCGGCGGTTTGGCGGCTGATCACCTCGGCGACGCTGCGCTGGTCGGCCTCGCTCACGTCGAGATAGAGGCAGCCGCTGCCGCCATCGACCACCGCGATCCCGCCTTCGGGCACGGCCAGCAAGGCCGGGCCGGCCGCCACGATGGCGGGCAGACCGAGCGTGCGGGCGAGAATGGCGGTATGCGAGGTGGGGCCGCCGGCGCTGGTCGCCAGTCCCACCACATGGCGGGTGTCGAGGTGCAGGGTATCCGATGGAGTGAGGTCGTCCGCCGCCAGGATCGAGGGCTCGGTCAGCGCGATTTGCTGCCGCTCGATGCCGAGCAGTTGGGCCAGCACCCGTTCGCCGACGTCGCGCAGGTCGACCGCGCGGGCCGCCAGCAACGGATCGTCGATCTGCTGGAGCTTGTCGATCCGCGCCCGTAGCGCCCGCTGCCAAGACCAAGCGGCGCCGTGACCCTGCATGATCGCGGCCAGCGCATCCCGCGTCAGCACCGGATCGGCCAGCAGTTCGCGCTGAGCGGCGAAAATGGCGGCCTCGGCGGCGCTGAGCCGCTGGCGGGTGCGCCCTTCCAGTTCCTCGCGCTCGGCGCGCACCGCGAGCAACGCCTGTTCGAGCGCCTCGCCTTCGGCCACCACGTCGCCGGGCTGGTCGGTGATGTCGAAGTGCTGGGAAACGTGGCGCACCAATTTGCCGACCGCGAGTCCGGGACTGGCTCCAAGGCCGTAGAGCGTGCGCGCGGCGCCGCTCGGCGTCCATTCGGGCGCGGTCTTGCGCGCGGCCAGCGCGTTGCGGCGAGCGCGTTCGGCGTCGGCCTGTTCCACGGCGGACAATCCGCGCACGGTATCGTGCAGGGCGTTCAGGGCACGTTGGGCGTCGGGGCCGCGCGCCGCCAGTCGCAGGCTGGTGCCGCAGGTGACGCCCAGGGCGAGCAGGTCGGTCAGGGTCTTGGCGTCGGCGAATTCGGCGTCCTTGTAAATCCGCAGTTCGCAGGAATAGCGCTTGGCGGTTTCGACCCAGCGGGTGGCGGGACGAGCGTGCAGGCCGTTCGGATAGTCCATGCTCCAGGTGGCTTCGGCGTCGGCCGGCCAAGGGGGCGCGGCTTCCGGTTCCGGAGCGGACGGGGCGGGGGCATCACCGAGGGCGGCGATCAGCACCAAAGGGTTGTGGGCGTGAACAAGGGCATCGATGGCGTCGGGTTGCTGCATCAGCCGGGTGAGCCGGCGCAGCAGGCCGATGTGTTCGTCCGACTGGGCGGCGATGGCGACCACCAAATAGGCTTTCTGGCCTTCGTTCCATTCCACCCCTTCGGGCAGTTGCAGGATGGCGATGCCGGTGTGGTGGATCAGGTGGCGGTCCTCGATCATGCCGTGCGGGATCGCCACCCCGCTGCCGAGGAAGGTGTTGGCCACCTGTTCGCGCTTGCGCATGCTGTCGATGTAGCCGGATTCGATGTAGCCGGCGTCCGCCAGCAGTTGCCCGGCGAGCTGGATCGCTTCTTTCTTGTTGGCGGCTCGCGCGTCGAGCCGAATGCAGGACCTAGTAATCGTTTTCATAATATTATCCTACGGTGGTTGGCTAATTACACGCTTATATTTGTAAACGATTACATTAGAGCTGTCAAGCGAAATCCTGAATGTTGAGAGGCTGTCCATGCCCCTTTTTGAAGGGGGCGGCGCAAAGCGTTGGTAGTCGTGAAATACGTAAGGACGGAATACCCATAGCGATCCTATCTGATTTGTGGAATCACCGCTTCGAACCACCCCGGCGCTACGCGCCATCTCTCCTTAGCCAAGGAGGGGAAATTCCATAACCTGCATAGGAGTGCTATATGATCGATCCGGAGAGACCTCGATCTTTGCCTCCCTTGAAAAGGGGGGCACGGCGATCATCCGATTTGCAGGACTACCCAAAATTATTGGTGATTCAGGAACTCCCGCACCCGTTCGCGGTTCGGCAACGCCGGAATCGCGCCGCGTGCGGTGGTGGCCAGCGCCCCGACCGCGTTGGCGAAGCGGCACAGTTCGCGCAGGCGGGCTTCGTCCCGGAGCGTGGCTGGATCGGTGAGCAAGCCTTGCAGCAAACCCGCCACGAAGCCATCACCCGCGCCGGTCGTATCAACCGCCTCGACCGTGAAGCTTTCGACCGCACCCGAGAATTCCGGGGTGAAATAAACGCAGCCGGCGCGACCCCGGGTGACCACCATCAACTTCAAGTCGTCGTGCCAGAGCGCTTGGCGGGCGGCGTCCAGATCACTGATTCCGGTCAGAAACTCGCTTTCGTCGTCGCTGAGCTTGACAACGTGGGCCTTCTTCAAGCCCAGCAACATCCCCTCCCGCGCCGCGTTCGCGTCCGCCCACAGCGGCAACCGCAGATTGGGATCGTAGGAAATCAGGCAGCCGGCGGCGCGCGCCGTGTCAACCGCATACAAGGTGGCGCTACGTGACGGTTCGCCGATCAGGCTGATCGAACCGAAGTGCAGCAGCTTGGCGCGGTGGAGCGCCTCGACATCCACTTCCCGGGGGTTGAACAGCATGTCGGCGCTGGGGTGGCGATAAAACATGAATTCCCGTTCGCCGTCCGCTCGCAGCGAGACGAACGCCAGCGCGGTGCGGGCCTCGGTCGAGAAGACCAGTGGGCCGACGTCCACGCCGCTTTCAGCCAGGATGTTAGCCAGGAAGTGACCAAAGGCGTCGTCGCCGACCTTGCCCATGAAGGCGCTGGAAACTCCAAGCCGCGCCAGGCCAACGGCCACGTTGCCGGGTGCGCCGCCCGGCGCTTTGATGAAGGCCGGCGCGTCGGTCAGGCCGGTGCCGGTGACGGTAGGGACAAAATCAATCAGCAGTTCGCCCAGACAGATGGCGTCGGCCATGTGGGGACTCCTTTCGCAAGACAAAACGGCTGGGAATTACGACGAAACAAGGATTTCATACCCCAAGCCTTTACACGCTCTAAAGGTGGAGACTAGTCTTGATTATAAACATCGTGTAGTTCAATTTCCCCATGGCAACGGTCAGATAACCTCTCGGTGGAAAAAATTTATGAATATCGCATCCGTGGTCGATGAGGTTGTGCTTCGGGGGTTGCTCGATGGCTTGCTGCAAGGTCCTCTGCGTCGGATGGATCACTTGGAGCAAGCCCTCTTTCGGATTCGATACGAGCTGTACCTGCCGGATGTCCTGAGGCCGCTGGCGAAGCTGTACGGCAATCGCCCGGACTTCGTCGCGCATCTCGGAAACCTGCTTGGCATCGTGGCCCAGGCCTACGCCAGCCGGCCGGAGGAGCTGCGCCTGCTCGACCTGCGGCGGGCCAGCGAGCCCGACTGGTTTCAGCAGCCCGGCATGATTGGTTACGTCTGCTATGTGGATCGCTTCGCCGAAACCCTGGCGAGCGTCAAGGACAAAATTCCGTACCTGAAGGAACTGGGCGTGACCTACCTGCACCTCATGCCGCTGCTCCAACCCCGCCCTGGTCCCAACGATGGCGGTTATGCCGTCATGGATTACCGCCAGGTCAATCCCCTTTACGGGACCATGGACGACCTGAGCGAATTGGCGACCGCGCTGCGCCACGAAGGCATCAGTCTGTGCGTCGACCTGGTGTGCAACCACACCGCGAAGGAACATGAGTGGGCCCGCAAGGCTGCCGCTGGCGATCCGGTCTACCAGGGTTACTACCATATGTTCCCCGACCGGGCGCTGCCCGACCAGTACGAAATGACCCTGCCAGAAGTGTTTCCGGACTTCGCCCCGGGCAATTTCACCTATTACGATTCCTTTCAGCGCTGGGTCTGGACCACCTTCAACGAGTACCAGTGGGACCTGAATTACACCAATCCGGCAGTCCTGGCCGGGATGCTGGACATCATGCTGTTCCTGGCCAACCAGGGCGTGGAGATTCTGCGACTGGACGCGGTCGCCTTCATGTGGAAGCGGCTCAGGACCGACTGCCAGAACCAGCCCGAGGCGCACGCGATTTTGCAGGCCTTCCGGGCGCTCACCCGCATTGCCGCGCCTGGCCTGCTGTTCAAGGCCGAGGCCATCGTTTCGCCCGACAAGCTGCTGCCGTATCTGGGTTTGGGCGAGGCCACGAATAAGGAATGCGAAATCGCCTACCACAATTCCTTCATGGTGCTGCTATGGAGCAGCCTGGCCGAACGCCGCGTGGTGTTGATGACCCATGCCTTGCAGAACATGCCGGACACCCCGGTGAGTTGCGCCTGGCTGACCTACGTCCGCTGCCACGACGACATCGGCTGGGCGGTGCGCGACGAGGACGCCGCCGCCATCGGTCTGTCCGGTTTCCTGCACCGCGCTTTTCTCAGCGATTTCTACAGCGGCCGCTTTCCTGGCGCCTTCGCCCGGGGCGTCACCTTTCAGCACAACCCCAAGACGGGCGACCGGCGGATCAGCGGTACCCTGGCCTCCCTCGCCGGGCTGCAGGCGGCCCTGGAGCAACACAACTGGCATGAAGCGGACCTGGCGGCGCGCCGCATCCTCTTGTTGCATGCCATGATTCTGGCATTCAATGGGATCCCGCTCATTTATATGGGCGACGAACTGGCCCTGCTGAACGACAACAGCTATCTCGACAACCCTAGCCTAGCGGACGACAACCGCTGGATTCACCGCCCCCGGATGGATTGGCGCAAGGCCGGACAGCGACACGATGGGGAGACCGTCACCGCCCGGATTTTCAATGAAACCTGCAAAATGATTCAGGCCAGGAAACACACCTTCAGCCTGCACGCCGAAGCGCGTTGTTACGCGGTTTGGACGCACAACGAGCAGGTTTTCGGACTGATCCGCGCTGGCGCCCGGGGACGCCTGCTGGTGCTGGCCAATTTTACCGAACACCGGCAAATGGTTCTCCGCCACCGGATCCACGACATGGGTTTCAAGGGAGAACTGATCGACCGGCTGGAGGGGGAAACCCTCGATAGCTGGTCCGATCTGCACCTCGAACCCTACCAGGCGCTATGGCTGGAGCAGGTTCCCGAGGTCTGAGCCCACCGCGATTTTCAACTGTAGCGCGCGCGCCACAGTTAGAAATTCGATACAACCTTCCAGCCCAAAAATTTCGCCATGCGGTATGATGTTACGGTTTTTTTGTTGCTATGCTTTTGCAGTCACGCAACAGAATTTTTTCAAAAATACAATGATAGGGGGAATGGCAGTCATGCAAAAAACTATCCTAAGCGCCAGCATCGCACTGGCCTTGCTGACCGGCGCCACGGCTCATGCCGCCGACACGGACGCTCTGTTAAAACGGCTTGACGAGTTGGAGCGGCGCATGGAGCAGGCCGAACAGCGCGCCCGGCAAGCGGAAACCCAGGCCCAGCAGGCCGAACAGCGCGCCCGACAGGCTGAATCTCAGGCCCGGCAGGCCGAAGCGAAATCCCTGCAGGGCCAAACCAAGACCAAGCAGGCCCAAATCCAGGCCAGGCAGGCCGAAATCCAGGCCAGGCAGACCGAAATCCAGGCCCGGCAGGCCGAAGTCCAGGCTCAGGAAGTGGCTGCTCAGGAAGCCGCAAAGGCCAAGGCGGCTGGGGGGCCGGAGTTCTCCTTTAAGGGATATGCTCGGGCTGGTTTTTTGACCGACGAGGAGGGTAACGGAGTCAAAGGGGTGGGTCCCTACATGACCCCGGCGGGTAATCTCGGCGGTCCCATCGGACGCCTGGGGGTGGAGCCGGATAAATATGTGGAAGCGGTCTTCGACAGTAAGATCACCCACGAAAGCGGCGCCTACTCCAAATATCGGTTGATGATTGCCGACGGGGTGCTGACCAACAATGACTGGACCGCCGATGATAGCGATTTGAATGTCCGTCAGTTGTTTGCCGAACTCGGCAACCTGCAAAGCTTTGCTGGTTCCGGCACTTTCCAGGATGCGGTGTTGTGGGCCGGCAAACGGTTCGATCGCAATAACTTCGATATTCACTTCTTCGATTCGGACATCATCTTCCTGGCCGGTACCGGCGCTGGCATTTACGATGTCAAGCCGACCGAAAACTGGTCGACCAACGTGACCTTGTATGCGCGTAATTTTGGCACCATCGAACCGACGAACGATGAAGTCCAGAGCTACATCCTGACCGCCAATAACTATGTGGGTCCCTGGCAGTTCATGTTGTCTGGCATGTGGGCCGCCGATAACGGTGATCGCAAACCTATACCTGTCACGGACGCGGCGGAAAGCGGTGTTCATCTCATGCTGGGTTATAACCAGCCCAACTTTTATAGCTATTCCCAAGGCTTTTCCAAAACCGGGATTCTCTATGGTCAAGGTTTGGGCGCCCAAGTTAAAGTCCTGGGCAGTCAGGGTGATCTGACCAGCGATGCCCAATCCGTACGGGTTTACACCTTTGGCGTGACGCCCATTAACGACAGTTGGCGCATTGCGCCGGCGTTTATGGCGCAATACAGCCAAGATTACTACTACAAGGGAGATCAGTATACTTGGGCGTCTCTCAACCTGCGTCTCGAACAGCCCATCACCCAAAATTTCCTGATGGCCTACGAGGCCACCTATCAATACCAGGACCTCGACACGGGCACCAACGTGTCTAATCTCCAGCCTAATATTAAGACGAAAGCCAGCGGCAACGTCTTTAAGTTCACCATAGCGCCAACCTTCAATCTGGATACTTCCGCTGGTTTCTTTCAGCGGCCGGCGCTTCGTGGTCTGATCAGCTATTTGAATTGGTCCGATGATCTTAGCGGTTTTAATTATGGGCAACCGCCGAATACCGATCCGCAAACGGGTGAAACCACCTTTGCTAATACTGGTTGGACTGGAACAGATCATTGGCTGTTCGGAGTGCAGATGGAAACCTGGTTTTAAACCGATCGAGGAGGGTAAAAAGATGAGCAAATTTACCGTGGCGCTGATGGTGGCTGCCTTGGGCGCGACCTTGGCCGGTTGCGGGTCTGCCATGCAGCAGACGGCCAACCAACAGGAAGAACTGCTGATGGCCGCCGGCTTCGCCAAGAAACCGGCTGATACCCCCGAAAAAATGTCGCGCTTGCGGCGAGTACCGCTCTACGAAGTGGCGGTACGGAAAAAAGGCGACCAGCCCGTTTATTACTATGCCGACCCCAATGTCTGCCGGTGTATTTATCTCGGCAACGAGATCAATTATCAGAACTATCGCCGGCTGCTCATCGAGCGCAACATGCGCACCTCGCCCGTTGCGGTGACGCCGGCAGACATGGAAGCCGAAGAGGAATGGGGAGTGTTGGGTTCGCGCTAGTTGGTACGGCCACAATATGCCCCCAATCGCGGCGACGAGCAGCGTCATTGCTGCCCGCGCCGCGACGAGCAACCGCCCTGATTCAAAGAGCCTTCTCAGTGACGGCGACGCCAGCGTTCACTTGCGGAGGTCCGAAACCGGCCCCGGCCAGCAGGGCGGCCATGGCCTGATTATCCTCGAGATACAGCGCGACCAGGCGCCGGATTCCCCGCGCCCGCGCCGCCTCGGTCAACAGGCGCAACAGGGCGCTCGCCAGCCCGAGCCGCCGCCAAGCGGGATTGACCACGAAGGCGATTTCCGCGGGTTCCTGGCCGGGCACGCCTTCATAGCGCGCGATGCCGACCGCTCGACCATCCTCGGCGAAGGCGACCAGCGCCAGCCGACACTGGTAATCGACGTGGAGGAGGGCGTGCAAGCGCCGGGGGTCCAGTTTGGGCTGCGGCGTGAAGAAGCGTTGATACAGGGTTTCGGGGTCGGCCTCGCGCCACTCGCGTTCGAAAGCCAGTTCGTCGGCGGGGATCACCGGCCGAACGAACACTGGCCGGACGTCCCGCAAGGTCAGGATCTGTTCGAGTTCGGCCGGATACCCCGGGGGACGGGCGGTGACGGCGGGGGCCTGACCGAACGAGGACGCAGTTTCCCGCCGTTCACTCATGCGGGTTGCATCCCGGCTGGGCGTGATTCCCGGTGGCGCGGATGTAATCCGGCCGATCGCCATTTGATGAACCAATCCCGGCGGTGGACCACAGTGGTTGGTCAGATCGAAGTGGGTAATGCCCGAATTGAAGGCACGCCAGACCATGTCCCGAACGTTCGTGGTGGAATCGACTTCGCCAGTTGTGCCACAGCCCCAGAGAAATGATGGGTAGAACCAAGCCGTTGCGCCCACAGCGGTTGTAGGTCATGGTCTCATCTCCCGCCGCAACCGACCGCCACGTCGTCATTTGTGGGTTCCCCGGATTCTGGTTAGGCGATTTCCTGAA
>WBUJ01000107.1 GCA_008933795.1 Candidatus Contendibacter sp.
CACGTCTCCCATCAGCAGCTTGTACCGATATTTCGTCACCCACACAAAGTGATACTCAATCTTGAAAACCGTATGGCTCCCATACCGATAGTCCATCTCACCCTCCGCCGCCTCGTCATCGATCCTCCTTAACCCTACCAGCCAGAGGACTGCAGATGAAATCGGCCCGCCTAAAAGGCGGGGGTTTGAACCTTACATATTGAAATCAAATCCATGCTTTCATCCTTGATGGATTCTCGCAAGATGTCCAAATTATCGCCAAAGAACAAGGTTGGCATAAACCGTATTTCTTCCCGGCCGTTGATTATGCGCGGGTATCATGAAATTAAACCCCTGGGCAGTCAACCGTCCACCTTGGGAGAAGAGTGAAACCATGGCGAAAATCACCCTCGCGTCACCTCTCGAACAGCGATCCCCGAACGGGCGCGACCTCGGTCGCATGGCCCTGCGCGCTCTGCGGCGTGACTGGCAATCCGGCGAATTGCGGGTGCTGGCGATTGCCTTGTTAATTGCGGTCGCCAGCGTCGCCGCCGTCGGTTTCTTTACCGACCGCATCCAACTGGCGATGGAGCGCAAGGCCAGCGAACTGCTGGGCGCGGATTTGGTGATCGCCGCGCCCAATCCAATTCAACCCGGCCTGGTTGAGGAAGCGCGCCGGCGGGGATTGCAAACGGCGGAAACCCTGGGATTTCGCAGCGTGGTTCTGGCGGGCGAAACCACGCAACTGGCCGAAGTCAAGGCCGTCGGTCCCGGTTATCCGCTGCGCGGCGCGTTGCAAATTAGCGATGCGCCGTTCGCGCCGCCCCGAACCGCGACCGCCATTCCCAGTCCGGGCCAAGTCTGGCTGGACGAGCGACTGATGCAGGCGCTCGGCCTCCAGGTGGGCGACGCGCTGGACTTGGGCGCGCGCACGTTCCGGGTGGAGCAGGTGCTGGCCTACGAACCGGATCGGGCCGGCGACCTGTTCAGCATCGCCCCCCGACTGTTGATGAATCTGGCCGACATCCCCGCGACTGGGCTGGTGCAGCCGGGCAGCCGGGTCGAATACCGCCTGTTGCTGGCCGGTGAGCCGGCGGCGCTCGACGCCTTCAAAACCTGGGCCACGCCCCGGCTGGCGAGGGGCGAGAAGCTGCAAGGGGTGCGCGAGGCCCGCGCCGAACTGCGGCTGGCGCTGGAACGGGCGCAGCGCTTTCTGAGGCTGGCGGCCCTGGTCAGCGTGATCCTGGCCGGGGTCGGGGTGGCCATCGCTGCCCGCCGCTTCGCCGCCCGCCACTGGGACAGCGTGGCTATCCTGCGCTGCATCGGCGCGACCCAGACGCTGGTCATGCGGTTGTTCGTGCTGGAACTGCTGATGCTGGCGGCGCTGGCCGGCGCGGCGGGCCTGGGGGTCGGCTATCTGGCCCAGTACGGGTTGAGCGGCGTGCTCGGGCCACTGGTCAGTTCCACCGAACTGCCGCCGCCATCCTGGGGACCGATCCTGCCGGCGCTGGCGACCGGTTTCGTCACCCTGCTCGGCTTTGGGCTGCCGCCGCTGCTGCGGCTGCGGGAAGTGCCGCCGCTGCGAGTGTTGCGCCGCGATCTCGGCCCGGACGATCCGCGCCTGCTGGCGCTGTACGGTCCCGCCGTACTGGCGACCTTGGCGCTGCTGGTCTGGCAGGCCGGCGAATGGCGGCTGGCGCTGTACGTCTGCGCCGGCGTGATGGGGACGGTGGCGGTGCTGGCGCTGGCGGCCTGGGGCCTGGTGAAGGCATTGAATCTGCTGCGTGGCCGGGTCGGTGTGGCCTGGCGCTTCGGGTTGGCCAACATCGCCCGGCGCGGTCCCGGCAGCGCGGTGCAAGTGGTGGCGCTGGGGCTGGGCCTGATGGCGCTGCTGATGCTGACCCTGGTGCGCACCGATCTGCTGACCAGTTGGCGAGCGAGTTTGCCGGTGGATGCGCCCAACCATTTCCTGATCAATATCCAGCCCGGCGAGGTGGATGGCGTGCGGGCGTTCCTGCGCGAGCGTGGCCTGAGCGGCACCGAACTGTTCCCGATGGTGCGCGGGCGGCTGACGGCGATCAATGGCCGGGCGGCGGGGCCGGACGACTATGAGAACCCCCGCGCCAAGCGCCTGGTGGAGCGGGAGTTCAATCTGTCCTGGACCGACCGCTTGCAGGAAGACAACCGCATCCTGGCCGGCCGCTGGTGGAACCCCGAAGATCGCGATCGGGGCGTCGCCTCGGTCGAGGTCGGTCTGGCCAAGGATTTGGGCATCGCCTTGAACGACACCCTGCGCTTTCAGGTGGCGGGCCAGACGCTGGAGGCCAAAGTGACCAGCCTGCGTAGCGTCGAGTGGGATTCCTTCCGGGCCAACTTCTTCGTGGTATTCCCATCCGGCGTGTTGGATGGCTATCCGGCGACCTGGATCACCAGTTTCCACCTGCCCGCCGGCCAAAAGGCGGTGCTGGCGGCACTGGTGCGACAGTACCCATCGGTGACGGTGCTGGATGTCGAGGCGCTGATGAGCAAGGTCCGCGAGATCATGGACCGGGTGATCGCCGCCGTGGAATACGTGTTCCTGTTCACCCTGGCGGCGGGGCTGGTGGTGCTGTACGCCGCGATTCAGGCCACCCAGGACGAGCGGCGGTTCGAGAGCGCGGTGCTGCGCGCGCTGGGCGCGCGTCGGCGGGTGGTGCGGGAAAGCCTGCTGGCCGAATTCGCCACCCTGGGACTGCTGGCCGGGGTGCTGGCCGCCGCCGCCGCGACCCTGCTGAGCTATGTGCTGGCCGCGCACGTGTTCGACTTTCCGTACCGCTGGAACGGGTGGATCTGGCTACTGGGCGGCGGCGCGGGCGTGCTGGGCGTGGGGCTGGCGGGACTGCTGGGCGCACGTTCGGCGTTGAATCAGCCGCCGTGGCGGGCGCTGCGGGAGATTTAGAGGCCGCCTTAAAACTGCCCTGAAAACTCAAGGCCTTGTTAGGTGTAGGAGCCCGCTTGCGGGCAATTTCGGCGGGCTATTGCCGGCAAGCGGGCTTGTACAATCAGTGAGTTAGTTTTTAGACAGCCTCTTAGTGCGCCCGGATCGCCCGTTCTACCCGATTGGCGGATTCAGCGATAATCTGATTCGTCTCACCCGCCGCCCAGCGCCGTTCTACTGGCCAGTAATCGGGCGAGCGCTTGCCCGACTTGACCGATTCGGCGGCGATCACCATCAGCATGGCCACAACCTTGTTCTGGCGCAGAATCGCATAGTCGAAACCGGCCCAGTCAATGACCTCGTCAATCACCCGGCCGTTGACATCGCGCTCGTAGGCTGTTCGCCACCCCTGGTTTTCTGGGCGGAAGGTAGTGACGATGCCCGTTTCCTTGGACACCACCCGGAATGGTTCCATGCCGGTGTGCCGGTAGACTACCGCCACCAGGATTTGGCCGCGTGTTCGCGTGTAGGTGTAGTCGCCGACCAGCGCGTAGTGTTTAGCCTTATCCGGCGGCATCCCCTGCGAAATCAACAGGCGCTGGAACGCCTGGGTAGCTTCCAGCATGGCCTCCGGGCGGTGTTGCCCGAAGCCATAGTTTTGGCCAGCGATTTGACCGGTTTGCTGGTCCACGCGCGGGTCGTTGATCGGCATGTGGTACGTGGCTTTGTAGGACTCGTTCAGCGAGACCGCCTGAGCCTGGACCAGACCCCGGTTCAGCTCGTCAAGGCTGGCGCCAACGGTGTAGGGGAGAAACGCCAGGCCCTGCGCCAGCCCGGCGATGATCATCAAGGGCGACAGGACCAGTCCGGCCATTCCTCGGCCAAAAGTCTCCATGCCGCTCTCCATACCGCTTTGCCCTGGCGGCGGGGCGCAGCCGTGCAGCGTCAGCACTATGACGAATAATGCGCTGGTGATTAGTTTCCCGGTGACTTTCATGGATGTCTCCTTGGCGGATCATTCCCGCTCTCTGTCGTGGTTCAACGCAACCTGCTTCTGGGTTCTAATCCAGAATCATAGGCTGGTGCGGGAGCTTTAGCAGGTTCCCTGATCGCGGGTCGGGAAATCGCTCGCGGCCAGCGCCCGCTCGGTCAAGGCCAGGGCCTGATCGAGATGGGCATAGGTCAGGGCGAACGCAGGGGCCGAACTCACCCAGTCGGTCAGGGTGTTCAGTCGCTCCGCATCCAGGGTGGAAATGACGGGTTCCGCCATGACGATCTCCCGCAGTACGGCTACCGGCTCCAAGGGTTGGAGGGCGGGTTCGCTGCCAGGCTGATAACGGGGGAATAAAAAAGCGCCCACTGGAACCGGTCCTCGGGTCAAGGGTCCAGGTGGCGGCGAAAAGCGCACCGGTTGACCGGCGCGCTCGATGAGGGGCGCGCGGTCCAAGTCGGGCAGCCACGGCGCGAGTGCCGGCCAACTACCCGCCTTCAGGCACAAATTCATGCCGAGGCCCAATAAGTGGCCGTCGAGGTTGACCGGGACCACGTCATCGCCCAGCAGGCCAAACCCTTCGGCATTGAGCGCCGCCGCCAGGGTAGTTTTGCCCGCGCCACCGGGACCGATCAGCAACACGCCCCGACCAGTTCGACTCACTCCGGCGGCGTGCAGCACCAGCAGGCGGTGAGCGGCGGCGCAACCCAGTTCGACCAGTTCGGATACGGTCCGGGCGATGGCTTCGTCGAAGGTGTCGCCAGCGGTAATGGGGGTATTATCCACAGCTAACCACCAGCCACTGGTAGTTCCGCTGAGTCTGGCATGGTGGTCGGCGCGAGCGGTTGGTCCCGCGTCCAGATGGCTGACGATCCGGGTCAGTGGCTCGGCCAGTGTGGGATCATCGACTATCAGCGTTACCCGCCGGTCGGCCAGTTGCAATAGCCAGGTTTAGGCGGTAGGCGGTGGGTCGGGCAGAGAGGCGTTCCCAACCATGATCAGCGATTCTGCAGGGGCGATTGCCGCCATCCCGCATTCTTCTTCGCGATGCCAGGCTTCGAGCAGCGTCACGACGTCGGCGCGCGCCTGATGGTGGGACAGGTTGAAGTGCGTCGCCACCAGTTCGGCTATCTCCGCGATGTTCAGACCGGCGCGGTGGCTTTGCCAAATCCAACGGGCCAGCGGATCCAGCACCAGCAGCTTTTGTCCGCGCTGTGGGCCAGGCCGGGCCAGAACCAGATGATCGGCGAGAGGCGCCGCCAGCCAGCGTATCGGGAGTGACGCCATGTTATCCACATCTCGTTCCCACGCTCCAGCGCGGGAATGCCGTTCGGGCTGCTCCAGCGGCCCGCGATGCTGGAGTATCGTGCTGGCTGGGACTCCCACGCTGGAGTGCGGGAGCCAGACCGAGTTATTACCCTCCTGGCTCGCAAGGTGGGAGAGTGCCACCGCAACTTTCAGCACTGGCCCGGTCAGAGAGCAGCAAGGTCATCAGGACTGGCGCGGTGTAGGCCAGCTTGCCGAGCTTTCCCAGCGCCGCGCGGCGGTCGAGGATCGGAGCGGGTTCGTCGGGATTTTCCGGGGTGGCGGTGGAATTCACTGGACGCAAGGATTCGTGGTTTTGCATGGGAGGCATCCTGAGTGTGGCTCCTTCCCCCTGGCGGGAGAAGGAGCCTGGGACTGTGGATGGGAATGCGGTGCTGCTAGCGGACGGATGGATCGCCCGTATAGCGCCAGGTGAAATGGCGCACCGGGGTCGTCATGGTGACGGGGATGCCATCCTCGATGTAACGCGGATGCTTGACCTTGTAGCGGGCGCCGGTGTCCTCATCGAGCAGTTCGGAGCGATCCAGTACGTCTTTCGGTCCTTCCCAGCGCAGTTGCACGACGCGGCCGGCGGTGTCGGTGCGGATCTCGAAGCGCCAATTCGCGGCGGGCAAGCCCCGGCCCCTGGTTTCGCGGTTGGGCCGGTAGTCGCTGGCGTAGTCGCCGGCTTTGAGGCCCCAGTCGGGATGGGGGAAAACCACGGTCAGGTAGGGCGTGCCGAAGGGCGCCAGTTTCGGCAGGTCGTGCTCGTCGTAGCCCGCCGCACTGTCGAGCAGTTGGCCGAACACGTTGTTGCGACTCCGCATGTTCAGCGTCGGCTCTTCGGCGATCAGGCGCACGTACCAGGCCTGGCCTTGCTGGATGGCCCGGCCGTTGGCGTCGCGGCGGGCGTCGCGTCCGCGCCGACCGCTGGCGAAGAGATCGTAGTGGTGGGTTTGTCCACCTCATCATCATCATTGGCGACGGCGGGGGCAATTAACTAGTTTAACGCGCTTGACCACCCTCCACCCGGTAGGGCCACTGCCACCGGATTGGTGGGAACGGAACGCTGGCTGGTTTTGGGCTGGGCCGGAATCAGCAGGTTGACCGTTTGTCCGATGCTGCCAGGCAGCACATTGACCCACACCCCCTGCCAGGGTTGCAGCATCCCGATCAGGCCGGGAGTGGTGACGTTGTAGACATCGTAGTCGTTACCGTTCCAGACCCAGTAGGTGGGAGCGACGTAGGTATTCGCCTCGGTGCTGCCCAAGTCATAGGCGATGCCGTTGACCTCGACGACCGCCTCCCACCAGCCGACCGGATAGGGGAACGGCATACCGATCAGGTTGTAGCGGTTGCCGCTGGTCGCCGCCGTCAGGGGAATGACGTAACAGCCCACGGTAGAGGGACAGTTGGTGGTGGTTAGCGGTGTGGTCGCCGCGCCGTCAGCGAGGCTCAGCGTAGCATTACCGGCGGTGCTCTTGATCCAGTAGCCGGTTCCCTGGGTGACTGAATCGCCGACCGCCAGTTGTTGGTACTGGAGGGGCGCGTAATTGCGCCGATACAGGACCCAGTCAGTGGGATAGTTGACGCCGAGCGCGTCACCGAACACGCCGGGCACGGTGGCGGGGATCGGCTCGGCCGGCAATCCGATCATGGTCCAGCGATTTTGAACTAAGGCCAGGCTGTCACCCCACCGACAGGCGCTGGTGAGGATCGTGCCATTGCCGCCCACCGCCACGAACTGGCTGCCTGACCAGGTGACGCCGAGAAGGGCATACACCGTCCCGGAGCTTCGGAGGGTCCAGGTCACTCCGTCGGGACTGGTGAGGATCGTGCCAAAGCTGCCCACCGCCACGAACTGGCTGCCCGACCAGGTGACACCGCGAAGTAACTGCGTTGTCCCCGAGCTTCGGAGGGTCCAGGCCACCCCGTCGGGACTGGTGAGGATCGTGCCTGCGTCGCCCACCACCACGAACTGGCTGCCCGACCAGGTGACACCGCGAAGTAACTGCGTTGTCCCTGAGCTTCGGAGGGTCCAGGCCACCCCGTCGGGACTGGTGAGGATCGTGCCTGCGTCGCCCACCACCACGAATTGGCTGCCCGACCAGGTGACGCCGTAAAGCGCCTGCGTCGTCCCGGAGTTTTGGAGGGTCCAGGCCACCCCGTCGGGGCTGGTCAGGATCGTATCAAAGTTGCCCACCGCTACGAACTGGCTGCCTGACCAAGTAACACCGCGAAGTAACTGCGTCGTCCCGGAGTTTTGGAGGGTCCAGACCACCCCGTCGGGGCTGGTGAGGATCGTACCAAACTCGCCCACCGCCACGAACTGGCTGCCTGACCAGGTGACACCGTAAAGCGCCCGCGTCGTTCCGGAGGTTTGGTAGGTCCAGGTTACTCCATCGGGACTGGTGGAGATCGTGCCTGCGTCGCCCACCGCCACGAACTGGCTGCCCGATCCGGTGACACCGCGAAGTATCTGCGTCGTCCCGGAGGTTTGGAGGGTCCAGGTTACTCCGTCGGGACTGGTGAGAATCGTGCCACCTTCGCCCACCGCCACGAACTGGCTGTCGCCATAGGTCACAGCTCGTAAATGATTACCCTGCGGCAGGGGGTTGGCCCAAGTCCACGTATCGCCGCACGCTCCTAGCGCCCAGCCGGGACTCAGCAGCAGCGCCAGCCAGAGACAGAGCCAGCCTAAAATATTAGCATGATTTATGCTAAACGGGGGGGGGGAGACGATAAGCGGAAGATTGCTTGTTCACGAGTGGTAGCCTTATTTGGGGAAGAATCGTCTGTTCCATGGGCCACTGACAGTCAAAAGATACATGTAATTATCATAATCCCAAGCGCGTAGTTTGCAAGCCCAGGATGTTCATAATCCGGATAGGTTGTCACATCGCTCGCTGGGACGGGGCAACGCCTCACAGGCTCAATTCGCCATATAACCGGCTGGGTCGTGCGGCTGATGAGAAAATGGCCGTGCGCGCCCACCAGGTCGGCCTTCTTGGTTGTTCGAGCTCGAAATAGATACCGCCTCATTCATCAGGCACTCGAACCCATGCTTGATCCCGATTCGTGGGAGCGATTCGCCAGCGTCACAATCACTCGGTGCGTCTTCCCATCCCGAAACAGCGGGATACAAGCCGCGCCATCCTCGACCAAGCCATCCAGATCATCTATCTCCGCCGCCACGACCCGTTCCGCATGCCCGTCAGGATTGCGGACTTCAATCCGATATACAGCATCGCCGTCCGGCAACCGGTAATGCAGATGGAAACCCGACCACTCGTCCGGGATGCAGGGCCGCAAACGCAGCGTGTGCCCCTCGACCCGTTCCAGACCGAGAATGGATTCCAACGCCACCCGCAGCATCCAACCCGCCGCCCCGGTGTACCAGCTCCAGCCGCCGCGTCCGATGTGCGGGGCCGCGCCGTACACGTCGGCGGCGACCACGAAGGGCTCCAGTCGATAAGTGGCCACCGCCTCCGGGGTGAGCGCGTGATGGATGGGTGTCAGCATTTCCAACAGCTTCGCCGCCCGGTCGCGCCGACCCAGTTCCGCCAGCGCCCGCACCACCCACAGCGCCGCGTGGGTGTATTGCCCACCGTTTTCCCGCACCCCGGCCACATAGCCCTTGATATAGCCGGGATCGTGGGGGGTGTTCTCGAACGGCGGGGCCAACAGCCGGATCAGCCCGTCCGATTCCGAAATCAGCCGCCGTTCGACCGCGTCCAGCGCCGCCTCGGCCCTGGCCCAAGGCGCGGCCCTGGAAATCACCGCCCAAGCCTGCGCCAGCGCGTCGATTTGGCACTCGTCGCTGGCGGCGGCGCCCAGCGCCGCGCCATCGTCGTACCAGGCCCGGCGGTACCACTCGCCGTCCCAGCCGTGTTGGTTGAGCGCCTCGGCCAGATGGCGACGGAACCCGGCGTAGCGCCGCGCCCGATCGTGATCGCCATGCTGGCCGCACACCGGGATGAACTCGCCAAGGATGGCGTACAGGAAAAAACCCAGCCAGACGCTCTCGCCGCGCCCTTCCCGACCCACCCGGTTCATGCCGTCGTTCCAGTCGCCGGTTCCCATCAGCGGCAGACCGTGGGCGCCCTGGGTCAGCGACCGATCCAGCGCCCGGCAACAGTGTTCGTACAGGCTGGCGGCCTCGCCGGACTTTGCCGGGGTCAGAAATGCCTCGTCCTCGCCCCGCTCCAATTCCCGCGCCTCGAGGAAGCGCACCGGTTCGGCGAACAGACTCCAGTCGCCGGTCGTGCGGGCGTAAAAGGCCACCAAATACGGCAGCCACAGCAGATCGTCGCTGAAGCGGGTGCGGATGCCGCAACTCGTCGGGGGATGCCACCAGTGCAACACGTCGCCTTGCCGGAATTGATGGGCGGCGTGCAGCAGCAATTGCCGGCGGGTCAACTCCGGGTCGTGATAAATCAGCGCGGCGGCGTCCTGCAACTGGTCGCGGAAACCGAACGCCCCACCCGACTGGTAAAACGCCGAGCGACCCCACAGCCGACAGCTCAGGGTTTGATAAGCCAACCAGCCGTTGACCATTAAATCGAGGGCCGGACTGGGTGTCCGAATTTTTACGGCAGCCAGCCGGTCGCGCCAAAACTCCCGAATCTCGTCCAGCGCCGCCGCGACCGCGCCATCCTGGCGGTAGCGGCCGATCAGTCGGCGAACCGCGTCCCGATTTTCCGCCTCGCCCAGCAGGAAGGCGCATTCCACCGTCACGCCTGGCTCCAGTTGCAGGGTCATTTGCAACGCGAAGCAGGGATCGAAGCCCGCGCCCAGCCGCCCGTCCAGAACTCCGTCACGTTCGAGCGCCACGGGTCGGGCCGGACTGCCGTGACGACCGATGAAGCTCGCCCGATCACCGCTGACATGGACCGGTATGCTGTCGAGCGGCGCGACGGCGGCGAAGGCGATGCGACCGGCGAATTCTCGATTGCGGTTCTCGGCCAGCAACGCGCCGGTCATCGCATCCTGCTCGATGACCAAAGCCGCCGCGCAATCCTCCGGCAGCACCCCCAATACCAGCCGGGCGTAACTGAACAGCGATAGCCGGCGCGGCTGGCCGCTGGCGTTACGCAACCGAATTCGGGTGATCTTGACCGGGTCTTCGCGCGGTACGAACAGCCACGCCTCCTGTTCCAGCCCTCGGCTGACGTGGTGGTAGCGGCTATAGCCGAAACCGTGGCGGGCTTCGTAGGGCGCGGGTTGCGGAACCGGACCCGGCAGCGGCGACCAGAACGCGCCATCGTCTTCGTCGCGCAGGTACAGCGCCTCGCCATGGGGGTCGAGCACCGGATCGTTGTACCAAGGGGTCAGGCGATTCTCGCGGCTATTCTGGCTCCAGGCGTAGCCGGCCCCGGTCTCGCTGGCCAGAAAACCAAACCGGGGATTGGCGACGACGTTGACCCAGGGCAGCGGTGGCAGGCCCAGGCGTCCAGCGGCATCGGGCTGAAGCCGGATCACGTATTCGGTTCCATCGGCGCTGAACCCGCCGTAGCCGTTCCAGAATTGCAGCGGTTCGTCGTCGAAAATCAACCGCTCAAAACTTCGATGTGTTCCCCTCCTTGGATAAGGAGGGGTGGCGCGAAGCGCCGGGGTGGTTTGAGGGTGCTGGCGGCTAAACCCCTCCGGCGCTTCGCGCCACCCCCCCTCAATCGAGGGGGAGAATTCACGAATAACCGCCGTCGGCGTGGCAAAGCGCGTCGCCAGCGCCAACGCTGCTTCCCGCTCCAAGGCGGCGCCCAGTAGAAAAACGACCCGCGCCACGCCGCCCGCCGCCAGTTGTACCGTTCGCCGCAGGCTGACGATGGGGTCCAGCACGTTGCCGACCGTCCCGGACAGTGGCCCGGTTTCCACCACCGCCTTCGGCGCAGCCAGCGAATAACCCCGACCGATGAACCGGACCCGGTCGGTTTCGTACTGCGTCCGCTCAGGCTCGTCACCGTCGCCAACCAGTGCATGAATCAGCCAGCAGACTGGTTCCCCTACGGCACGCGGTCGCCGCTGGGCCAACAGCGCCCCGGACGCCGGATCAAACTCGGTTTGCACGAACAGCTTGGAAAAAGCCGGATGGGCGGCGTCGGCGGCCCGCGCGTTCAATACCGCCTCGGCGTAGCTGGTCAGTTCGATCCGTCGGGGATGGTCGCTGACATTGCGCAAGGTCACCCGCCGCAATTCCACATCAGCGTCAGCGGGAACGATAACCGTCATCTCCGCTTCGATGCCGGCGTATTCGCAGCGCAGTTCAACGATCCCGTCGCTAAATCGGCTGGCCCGCCGCGCCTCTGGCGTAGCCACCGGCTGTTGGCCCAGCGACCAGCACTCGCCGCTGTCCCGATCACGCAGATAGAGGAAAAATCCGTCGCTGTCCTCGACCGGATCGCCGTTCCAGCGGGTCAGCGCCAGTCCATTCCAGGTCGAATAGCCCGTCCCGGCGGTGCTCAGGAACGCCGCGTAACAGCCGTTACTCAGTCTGTGGAAATCGGTGGACATGGCGGATTTTCCCGGCGGCGGCGAATCTTCCCAAACAGTGTAGCGCGGGTCGCGGTCATGGGTCGTTCATGGCGGGACGGCGGCGTATTGCAATTCCACCACTGCCGGGAACTGATCGACCGTGACGGTATTGGCGGTGAAGGTCGCCGCCCGGCCGTTGACTGTCACCGCCCGCAGCGGCCGGTCGAGCGGCGAGTGCAGGATGATCCGCCCCGGCGGCACGGTCACGTCGCCGGTCAGCCGCGCTCGCAGCGTATCCGGGCCGGCCATCGCCATCCGGTAATTCAGGGTGCCGTGCCAAGTCGGCATTCGCCGCACCGTGACGCCTTCCGGGCTTTCCACCCAGGCGGCGGGCAGACCGGCGCCGATCACCAGCGCCTGATCGGCCTCACGCTCGTACACGAACAGGCTGCGCGCGGCGCGGATGAAATCGGAACCGACCCAGGTATGCGGCATGTCGCCGATGAAGCGCGGCGTCTTGGGATCGCGCCAGACCACCTCCGCCCAGTGGTTCCAGGCCGCTGGCCGCTGGCCCTCCATGAAAAACGCCATCTGTTCCAGCGCCCGGTCGCGCCAGCCCAGCCGGACCATGGTCCCCACCACCCGCCATTCGTAGGGGGTATAGTTTTTCCACTGCGCCTCGGCGCGGCGCTGACGGAAAAAGTCGTCGTAGCGTTCGAAAGTGCGATTCAGCGCCGGTTGCGGCAGACGCCCCAGTTCGCCGCCCGGGTCCACGGCGATGGTGGTCGAGGTGGGATCGAAATCGCCCAGTTCGACCGCGCCAGGAATGAAATCAATCTTGTGTAGCTTGAGAGTTTCCTGGATTGAGGCGTACAGATCCTTGCCGAAGGCGTCGCGCAGCGCCGCGAACCATTCCGCCTGAGCGTCCTCATCCAAAATCACCGCCATCTGCGTCGCGTCCTTGAAGCCACGCAGGATGAAAAAATTGTCCCAGTACGAATGGCGCGGGTGGCTGGAATAACCCTCGTGGCTGATGGATTCCGGCACCAGCCCGCAATAGGCCACGCAATCGGGATCGGTGCGGTACTTCTCGGTCAGCCGCTGCTGGCGCAGGGAATCCATGTAGCCGACCGCCCGGACCACCGCCGGCCACATCTGCCGCAGGAAGCCCACATCGCGGGTGTAGCGGTAGTACTCCATCACCGCGTAGATGAATTCGCCGTGGCTGTCGTGCTCGGGCACCGGATCGGCGCCGCGCGAATCCACGCAGCAGGGAATCGCGCCGTCCGCCGCCTGATAGCCGGCGTACCATTGCAGAAACTCCCGCACCTCCTCGGTGTAGCCCATGCCCAGCAGGGCGGCGGAGGTCAGCGCGCCGTCGCGAATCCAGGAGCGGGCGTAGTTGCGCGAACCGGGCTGAATGGCGGGGCCGTCGCGGTTGATCAGGATATAAGCCAGATTGCTCTTGATGCTCCACGCCAGCCGATGCGCGGCGGGCGGCAGTTCCAAACCCACCCGGTCCAGCCGCGCTGCCCAGTCGCGGGTGGTCTGTTCCAGCAGGCGATCAACTTGAGCGGCGGCCTCGGCGGCGGTCGCCGGGATTGGCCCATCCACTCCAGCGGCGTGAAACGGGATGCGCAACACCACCTCGCGCTTTTCGCCCGGCTTCAAATCCCAGCCGTATTCCAGTGCGCCGGAGGCGTAACCAAAGGCATCTTCAACCCGACTGCGTTCGGGCAGCCTGCCCGCCGCCAGATAATCGGTGAGCGATCCCTGATCGAACGTGGCGGCGCGGAACCGGTCGGGGGCGGTCAGCACCGCGATCGTCTTGGCGCCCCGGTTCACCCGGATGGTTCGGTCAGCGTAGTCCAGCTCGCGGATCGGGGAAACGCCGCCGATCATGTTCAGCGATTGCCAGGGCGGATTGACCTGGAACGGACGCAGCGCTAGATACAGGGTGACATGGCGGGGATCGGGACTCAGGTTTTCCAACTGGTAGCGGGCGTACAGCGCCGACTCGCCCGGCGGACCGGCGGCGAACGCCGTGATCGACAGCCAGTAGGATTCGTGCTCCCAGCGCACGGTCGGAATCGGCAGGTAACCCTGGGCCAAGTCCTGACGGGCCTCCACGTCAGCCCAGGTGATCAGATGGCCATCGGCGAACAGGAACGGCTCAATGATGAACCCGCCCTTGTCCACTTCCAGCGCGCCATCCTCGTTCAGCAGCGCTTCCTTGCCATCGCCGCCGACCCCGACCACGGTCCAGTAGCACTGTTCGCCCTGGAAGTAATGGGGATAGAAACCGCGGGGCGCATCGCGGGCGACGGCCTCGAAAAACTGGTTGGGCGAGCTGGAGAATTCGTAGGACTGGACCAAAACACGGCCAATGCCGTAACCCTGGCTCCGGCTGCTGCGTTGCAGGTTCAGCCGCAGGTAGCGCGATTCGGCGTCGGGCAGGTAGAGGTAATCGCGCCGGCCGTCGCCATCGCGCACCCGGTAGGCGGTTTGCCAGGTTTCGCCGTCATCGGAGAGTTGGACCTCGTAATCGGCCGCGTAATCCTCCGGATCCCAGTCGATCACCAGGCCGCCGTATTCGCGCGGGGTGAGAAAATCGAGCAACAGCCATTGTTCCTCGGCCAGTGCGCCGCTGTGCCAGCGGGTGGTGGGATTGGGGTCGAGCACGGCGTCCGGAGTGCGACCCTCGGCGGTCGTGGAAGCGCGAACAGTCGGGTTCAGGGTATAAGCGTGGGCTGGCTCGCGCTCCTCGAAGCTCAACTGATCGAGCCAAATCGAGCCCTTGCCTGGCTTGCCCGGCGCGAAGGCGAACTCGATCACCGCCACTTCGTCCAGCAGCCCGCCGGGTCCCCAGGCCAGGCTGATCTGCCGCCGCTTGACCGAGATCGGTTGCCAGTCGTTGGGGACGGCGTAGTCGCGCTTTTTGAACCACCATACGTTTTGGCGCGAATCCGCCAGCTTGAATTCGGCGTCGCCGGGCGACGCATCGCCGCGGATCAGGAAGTGAAAGGCGAAGTTGTCGGGCAGCCGCATGGGAAACGCCTTACGGGCGATCACCCAGCCGGCCCCATCCCGAAAATCGAAATCCAGCCGCATCGCCCGCCCGGAGCGCCCGGCGTCCTGGGCGATTTCCAGGCGGGCGGTGGGCGAGGCGACGGCGCTCCAACCCCCAAGATTCTCGAAATCGTCGAGCAGGATGGTCTTGCGGACGGCGGCGACCGTGGCGGTGGGGGATTCGGGCGCGGCGGCGAGAGTCGGAAGGGATGACATGAGCGAAAGTACCGTGAGGAGCAGGATGGTGAGCGTGCGGGCCAGCGACATGGGGATGGAGGCTCGTTGGGGAGTGGGT
>WBUJ01000108.1 GCA_008933795.1 Candidatus Contendibacter sp.
ACCCAGCAGGATGGCCGGGCGGTGGTGTGGGTGGTGGACGCGGCGTCGGGCCGGATCGAGCCGCGCCCGGTCGAGGTGGCGGCCTGGCAGGAAGAGAGCGCGCTGGTCGCGGCTGGCGTGACGCCGGGCGAGCGGGTGGTGGTGGCCGGCGTCCATAAGCTGACGCCGGGGGAGGTAGTGCGGCCGGTGGACGCCGCCGCGCCGATTGCTTTGGACATCGCCCGATGAGCCGCTTCAATGTTTCAGAATGGGGCCTGACCCATTCCTCACTGACGCTCTATTTCATCATCGCCCTGACGCTGATCGGTCTGGTTTCCTACACCCGGCTGGGCCAGTCCGAGGATCCACCCTTTACCTTCAAGGTCATGGTGATTCGCGCCGACTGGCCCGGCGCCAGCGCGCGGGAGGTCGAGCAGCAGGTCACCGACAAGATCGAGAAGAAGTTGCAGGAAATCGCCGACATTGACGTGGTGCGCAGCTATTCTCGTCCGGGCGAAGCGCTGGTGTTTTTCATCGTCCAGGGTTCGACGCCGGCGCGCAACCTGCCGGAAGTCTGGTATCAGGTCCGCAAGAAGATCGGCGACATCCGCTACACCCTGCCGCAGGGCGTGGTCGGGCCGAGTTTCAACGACGAATTCGGCGACACCTACGGCAACATCTTCGCGCTGCTCGGCGAGGGGCTAGCCTACGCCGATCTCAAACGCTACGCCGAGGCGATCCGCAGCGAGTTGTTGCGGGTGCCCAACGTGGCCAAGGTGACGTTCATCGGCGATCAGGCCGAGCGCGTCTACCTTGATCTGTCCAATACCAAGCTGGCTACTCTGGGCGTGGCGGTCAGCGAGATTGTCGCCGCGCTGGCGCAGCAAAACGTGGAGGCCGCCGCCGGCTTTTTTGAAACCGCCGACGAGCGCATTTATCTGCGGCCGAGCGGCCAGTTCAGTGATGTCGAGGCGATTCGCGCGACCGTGATCCGCGTCCGGGACCGCAGCTTCCGGCTCGGCGATGTAGCCGAAGTGAAGCGGGGCTACATTGATCCGCCCCGCGAGCGGATGCGCTTCATGGGCAAGGAGGCGCTGGGGCTGGGGGTGTCCATGCGCGCCGGCGGTGACATCATCGCCCTGGGCCGCGCCCTGAATGCCGCCGTGGCGCGGATCCAAGCCCAGTTGCCGGTGGGGGTGACGCTGGCGCGAGTGGCCGATCAACCCCGGGAAGTACGCCGCTCGGTCAACGAGTTTGTCAAAGCGCTGGCGGAGGCGGTGACCATTGTTCTGGCGGTCAGCTTGTTGAGCCTGGGGCTGCGCACCGGCATCGTGGTGGCGATCATCATTCCGGTGGTGCTGGCGGTTACCTTTCTGTTCATGCGGCTGTTCGACATCGGCTTGCACAAGATTTCGCTGGGCGCGCTGATCGTTGCCCTCGGCTTGCTGGTGGACGACGCCATCATCGCGGTGGAGATGATGGCGACCAAGATGGAACAGGGTTGGGAACGGGCGAAGGCGGCGAGTTTCGCGTACACCTCCACCGCGATGCCGATGCTGTCCGGCACCCTGGTGACGGCGGCGGGGTTCCTGCCCATCGCCACGGCGGCGTCGAGCACCGGCGAATACACCCGTTCGCTGTTCCAGGTGACGGTCATCGCCTTGCTGGTGTCCTGGGTGGCGGCGGTGTGGTTCGTGCCCTATCTGGGTTATTACCTGTTGCCCGATTTCGCCCGCCGCAATGATCAACCCTCGCGGCTGGCGCGGCTGGCCGGGCGGTTCTCACCCCGACTGGGCGCCTGGCTGACGGTGCATCCGGGCCGTGGCCACGAGCAGCATGATGAGTACGCCATTTATCACACGCGGTTTTATCGCGGGTTTCGGGCGGTAGTGAACGGTTGCGTGCGACATCGCTGGCTGGTGATCGTCACAACCCTCGCCCTGTTTGTCGGCTCTATCATGGCGTTCCGGTATGTGCCCCAGCAATTTTTTCCCGATTCGACCCGGTCCGAGTTGCTGGTGGATTTACGGTTGGCCGAGGGCGCCTCCTCAGTGGCGACCGACCGAGCGGTGCAACGGCTGGAGGCGCTGCTGGCCAAGGAGCCGGGAGTGGAGAATTATGTCGCCTATCTGGGGACGGGCAGTCCGCGCTTCTACCTGCCGCTCGATCAGCAGCTCACCCAAACCCATTTTGCCCAGTTCGTGGTGCTGACCGGGGGGCCGGTCGAGCGCGAAGCCCTGCGCGCCAGGCTGATTCAGCGCTACGCCGAAGACGCTTCCGGGGTGCGCGCCGTGATCACCCGACTGGAAAATGGCCCGCCGGTGGGTTTTCCGGTGCAGTATCGGGTGAGCGGACCGGACATCGGCGAATTGCGCCGCATCGGCCATGAAGTGGCGGCGGCGCTGCGCGATGATCGCGCGCTGTCCAACGTCCATCTCGACTGGGAGGAACCGTCAAAAGTGGTGCGGCTGACGGTGGATCAGGACAAGGCGCGGCTGGTGGGCCTGTCCTCGCGCGACATCGCCGATTTTTTGAACACCACTCTCAACGGGCAAACCCTGACCCAGTTCCGCGAAGGCATCGAGACCATCGAAGTCACGCTGCGCGGCGCGGGCACGGAACGAAAGCACTTGTCGCAATTGGCTGATCTGGCGCTGCCGGTGCGAACCGGGCCGAGCGTGCCCCTGGCCCAGGTGGCGACGCTGGAATACGGGTTCGAGGAAGGGGTGATCTGGCGGCGCAACCGGCTGCCGACGGTGACGGCGCGGGCCAGCCTGTATGGCGCGACGCAGGCGTCAACAGTGGTTGGGCGGTTGGCGCCGCGCATCGAGGCGATTCGGGCGGCGTTGCCGCTGGGCTATCACCTCGAAGTGGGCGGCGCGGTCGAGGAGAGCGCCAAGGGTGGTAGTTCGGTCGCCGCCGGCATCCCATTGTTGGTCGGGGTGGTGCTGACCGTGCTCATGTTGCAATTGCAGAGCTTTTCGCTGACGGCGATGGTGGTGTTGACCGCGCCGCTGGGTCTGATCGGGGTGACCGCGTTTCTGCTGGCCTTCAACAAGCCGTTCGGATTCGTGGCGATGCTCGGCGCGATTGCGCTGTCGGGGATGATCATGCGCAACTCGGTGATTCTGGTGGATCAGATTCGCCAGGACCGGGAAGCGGGGCGGGGGGTGTGGGAGGCGATTGTTGAAGCGACGGTGCGCCGGTTCCGGCCGATCCTGCTGACGGCGGCGGCGGCGATTCTGGCGATGATTCCGCTGACGCGCAGCGCCTTTTTCGGGCCGATGGCGGTGGCGATCATGGGCGGGCTGACGGTGGCGACGCTGCTCACCCTGCTGTTTCTGCCGGCGCTGTACGCGGCGTGGTATCGGGTCCGGGCGACGGCGACGGGTGATCTGGACTGCGTTCCATAGGCTTGGATTCCATTAATTTCCAATCAATAGGATATAAACCTTCGCCTTTAGGCGGAAACGTCTTTAGCACGTGCCCTTGGTCAAGGGCTAAAGCTTGAGCGAGAACAGCGGATGGTAGATCGAGGGCGGTATCGGCGTGGTGCCCACACGGTCACGGACCTGAAGTACCACAGGGTGTGGAAGACAAAGTACGGGTATCCGGTGTTGCGTGGGGAGATCGGGCTCTGGCTCCGGGATTTGCTGCGGATGATGGCTGCGGAACACGATATGGTGGTCGTACAGGGGAACATTCGCCCCAATCATATCCATCTCTGGGTGAGTGCGCCAACGTATCTGTCACCAGCGAAGATATTGCAATACCTCAAGGGTAAATCCTCCTATCGGTTGCAGCGGGAATTTCGGGAACTGCAGAAGCGGTATTGGGGCCAACCCCTATGGGGGAGAGGGTATTTCTGCGTGACAGTGGGGGCGGTGACGGAAGAACAAGTCAAGCGCTATATCGGAGAGCAAGAGGACGGATCGGGTGCCTTCCCCGTCTGGGACGAGCCACCGCCGCCGGCGGAATGAGCTTCAGGCGGATTTATCCGCAACCCGAACTGACTTTAGTCTGAACGGGCGTTCACGCCATCAACAACCTACCGGCTTTAGCCGGTAAGTCATTGAGTGCATTGTATAGATTATCATTGGGGAGACTATATATAGGGCTTGACGAACTGCGGCGCGATCAACCGCACCTCATACCCGTAAGCGCGGAACGTTCGAGCCCGATAGTGCTGCGCGCTGCCACAGGCCTCGATCGCCACCGTGCCGGCCGGCAAGTTAGCCACGAACTCCCTCGGACGGGTTCGGGGGAACGTCTTGCCGATCACCCTTTGTCCGCGCTCGTCCACGCCGTACCCGTGAAAGCTCCGCTTGGCCAAGTTGCCATGCTCTTTCGTGGGTCCGCTCCGCGATCTCGGTTGATGAGGTGTGTGATGACATCCATACATTTTGCCCGCTGTGGGTTCGTCGGAGGAGCGGGGCGGACCATCCCATTACGTTAAGGTAGGCAGACCCTCCGGCAAAGCCGGAAGGTTGCTTGCCTGGGTCGAATGATCGGTTTCGGATTCCATCGAAAATTCCTGCCTTCCCGGGGGAACGCGCGGCGTGTTCCCCAGTCTTATCCCCCAGTATCCCGCCCGTCGAAAAGCCCATGCCCCCACGCCTGTCGTCCCTGTTCCTGATCCTGATCCTCGCGCTGGCTCCGGTGGCGCGGTCTACCGCCCAATCCATCCGCCTGCCGGATATCGGCGACCCTTCCCAAGCCTACTTTGGCCCCGACGAGGAGCAACGGATGGGGTTGGACATCTTGCGGCAGTTGCGCGAGCGCGGTGCGGTGGTGGACGACGTCCAGTCGAACGAGTATCTCGACTCCATCGGTCAGAGCATCGCGATCTATGCCGACCAGAATGGCGCGCCGTTCACTTTCTTCATGGTCCGCGATTCCAGCATCAACGCCTTCGCCCTGCCGTACAACTTCATCGGCATCAACGCCGGTCTGTTGCTGGCCACCCAGCGGGAGGACGAACTGGCCGGCGTGATCGCTCACGAAATCGCCCACGTCTCGCAACATCACATCGTCCGCGCCATCGCCGACATGAAGCGGATGACCCTCCCGATGGCCGCAGCCATGGTTGCCGGGGCGGCGCTGGCGGCGGCCAGCAAACAGGCGGGGCAGGCGGCGATGGTCGGCGCCATGGCCGCCGGCGCCCAACATCAGATCAGCTTTACCCGCGCCAACGAACAGGAGGCCGACCGGATCGGCATGCAGCTTCTGGCCAGGGCCGGTTTCGATCCCAGGGGCATGAGCGACTTTTTCGCCAAGCTGGAGCGCATGGCGGGCGGCGAGGCGCGCAACCGGGTTCCGGAAATGCTGTTGACCCACCCGCGGCCAGAAAACCGTGCCGCCGATACCCAGGATCGGATCGAAATTCCACCCGTGCGGCGAACCGCGCCGCGCGACCGCAAAGCCTATGACTTGGCCAAGGCGCGGGTGCGGGTGCTGGCGACCGACGATAACAATTCCCTGATTCGGGATATCGAAACCCTGCTCGCCAAGGGCGGCTACGCCAGCGAAACCGCCGAACGCTACGCCTACGCGCTGGCGCTGCGCCAGGCCGGCCGCTACGACGACGCCCAGCGACAGGTCGATCGCCTGCTCAAAAATGATCCCGACCGGCTGGCTTTTCGGATCGAAGCAGCCGAGTTGGCGCTAGCGCGGGAGAATCGGACTCAGGGCTGGCGGCTGTTCGAGGAAGCGCGGCAGATCTATCCCGACGATTTTACCCTGGCGATGCATTACGGCCGCGCGCTGGCCACCCAAGGCGATCCGAAGCTGGCCATGCGATTGATGCAACCGCATTTGCGCCGCCGGCCCAACGATCCGGTGCTGTACGCGAGCTACGCCCAGGCGGCGCAGCGCTCCGGCGATGTGGCGGCGACCCATGCCACCATGGCCGAGTACCACTATCTGAACGGCGAACTGCTGTCCGCCATCGAGCAACTCGAACAGGGTCTCAGGAATCCTGGCCTTTCGCCCAATCAGGAAGCCCAGTTGCGCGCCCGACTCAAGCGGATCAGGACCGAGGCCATCGCCCAGGATTTGCCGGTTCCCAAGCGCGATTCGCCGTGAAACGCCGGCTTGGCCGCGTCATCCCTCCGTCGGCGGTTTGACCGGCTATACTGAAATGCCTCCACCCAACTTCCCTCTCCGACCATGGCCGAGCAAACCGACTCTCCCGATCCCAGCGGCTTCGATATCGAACTGTTGCTCAAGCAGGCGCGTACCTATCTGGCGTTTGGCGAACAGTTGCAGCCGTTGAGCGAGCGCTTTCACGAGACCCTGGGCCAGGATGGCGACTGGGGCGAGGCGTTGCGCCAGCATTTCGATCAACTCAAGGCGGCGCTGGCCGAGGCGGCCGACGATCCGGGCGGCCATGCCGACCTGGCCCGCTTGTGGACCGTCACCCTGGATACCTGGCGGCAGACCGCTGCGTCGCTAGGGGTTCCCGCGACTCTCGCCCCGCTGGCCGGCGTCAATGCCAAAGCTTGGCAGGCGTATCAAAGCGTCCAGGGTCAATACCTCGATCTCCTGCGCCAGGCGGCCCGGGACGCGCTGGACTTGATGGAACAACGCCTGGGCGAGCGCGCAGCGGCGGGCGCGACGGTGGAGAGCCTGCGCGAACTGTATAACCTGTGGGTGGAGTGCAACGAGGAGACGTATGGCCGGATGTTGCGCGGCCCCGATTACGGCGCGCTGAACGGCCGCCTGCTCAACGCCCTGCTAGGCTGCCATGCTCGTGGAGACACCCCCGCATGATCGGTCCAACGCCCGCCCAGATTACCGAGGAACTACGCCGCTTTCAGGCCCGCCTGGCCGAGGGTGCCCGCACCCTGCACGGTCTCGGCCCCATCGAAACCGGCGTTTTGTCCCGCGATCCGGTCTACCAGGAAGACAAGCTGATCCTGTACCGCTACCAGCCCCGGGTGGCGGAGCCGCACCCCGTCCCGTTGCTGATCGTCTACGCCCTGGTCAACCGGCCCTACATGATGGATTTGCAGGAAGATCGCTCGCTGATCCGGGGTCTGCTGGACGCCGGGCTGGATGTCTACCTGATCGACTGGGGCTATCCGGACGCCGGCGATCGCCATCTGAGCCTGGCGGATTATATCCTACGTTATATCGGCCACTGCGTGGATCATCTGCGCGAGCGGCATGACCAAGACTCGATCAACCTGCTGGGCGTGTGTCAGGGCGGCGCGCTGAGCCTGTGCTTCGCGGCGCTGCATTCCGGAAAAATCCGTAATCTGGTCACCATGGTGACGCCGGTGGATTTCCACACGCCCGACAATGTGCTCACCCATCTGATCCGGCATGTGGATGTGGATTTGCTGGTGGATACGCTGGGCAACCTGCCGGGCCAGTTGCTGAACTTTACCTTTCTTTCCCTCAGTCCATTCCGGCTGGCTGGGCAGAAGTACGTGGATCTGGTGGATATCCTTGACGATGTCCAGGCGCTGAAAAACTTCCTGCGAATGGAGAAATGGATTTTCGACAGTCCGGATCAGGCCGGCGAGGCGTTCCGCCAGTTCGCCAAGGATTTCTTTCAGCAGAACAAGCTGGTCAAGGGCGAAGTGGTCATTGGCGGGCAGCGGGTGGATTTACGCAACGTCACCATGCCGGTGCTGAACGTCTACGCCAGCCAGGATCATCTGGTGCCGCCGGCGGCGTCCAAGGCGCTCGCCGGGTGCTGCGGCAGCCGGGACTACTCGGAACTGTCCTTTAAGGGTGGCCACATCGGCATTTACGTCAGCGGACGCGCCCAGCGCGAGGTGCCGCCGGCGATCGCGGCGTGGCTGCTGGCGCGCTAGGAGACGGCGGGCGCGGCCAAGCCCGTCATCACCCTTCCCGATCCTTCCGGCCTTTCCGCTCCTTCTCGGGTTTGTCCGGCGCGGTCGAGGCAAGGGGAGGGTCGCTCGTCTGAGCGGCGGGTTTCGGCGATGGGGCCGCTTCGTCGTCCGCCAGAGGAAGATAGGGCTTTTGCAACCGCTCGTTGACGCTTTTCCACAACGACAGGTTATGTTCCACCAGCTCGGTCATCATCGCCAGCGGATTCTTGCCGATGAGGCTGCGCATCTGCTCCCGAAACAGGTGCTGCTGGTCCACGAACGCTTGCAGGCTTTTCTCCAGATAGTTGCCCATCATGCCTTGCAGCGTGTCGCCGTAGAACCGGATGATGTGGGCCAACACGTCGGCGGTGAAGATCGGACTACCTTGTTCTTCCTGCTCGCTGATGATTTGCAGCAGAATTCCGCGCGTGATGTCGGTGCTGGTCCGAGCGTCGATAACGTGAAATTCGGCGCGCTCCAGCACCAGTTGCTTGACATCCTCGAGGGTGATGTAACTGCTGATGGCCGTATCGTACAGCCGACGATTCGGGTACTTCTTGATGACGCGCGGTTCGCTCATGGCAGGCAGGTAAAAAAGCGACGCGGCGCCGTCCGGAGGGGACCAACGCCGCGTGGCTTGGGACTCAGTGGTAGTAAAGACCGCCGTTGACCGTGATGTCCTCGCCGGTGATGTAGCCGGCGTCGTCAGCGGCCAGGAAGGCGACGGTGCGCGCGATCTCGGAGGGTTCGCCCAGCCGGGCCGCCGGAATACCAGCGATGACCTTCTGTAGAACATCCTCGCGGATGGCCCGCACCATTTCGGTGCCGATGTAGCCCGGCGAAATGGAGTTGACCGTCACGCCTTTCTTGACGCACTCCTGGGCCAGCGCCTTGTTGAAACCGTAGACCGCCGACTTGGTGGCGGAATAGTTGCTCTGGCCAGCCTGGCCCTTGAGGCCGTTCACCGACGCGATGTTGACGATGCGGCCCCAGCCCCGCCCGATCATCCCCTCGTAGACCTGCTTGGTCATGTTGAAGAGGCTGTACAGGTTGGTCTTGAGGACCGCGTCCCACTGCTCGGGCGTCATCTTGTGGAACATGGCGTCGCGGGTGATGCCGGCGTTGTTAACCAGGATTTCGATCGGGCCGACTTCCGCTTCGATCTTCTTGCAGACTTCGGCGCAGGATTCGAAGCTGGTCACGTCGGCCAGGTAGACCGGGATGTCGAAGCCTTCCGCCTTGCGGTCGGCCTTCCACTTGTCCACGACTTCCGGCTTCAGACCGTTGTAGTCCACCGCGACGGCGCGGCGGCCCTGCTCGATCAGCGCCTTGCACATGGCCGTGCCCAGACCACCGATACCACCCGTGACGACTGCGACTTTGGACATGCTGTATCCCTCCTCGGGTTTGTTGTGGGTATGAATAACTGTAGCGGATTACGGTTCAGTCGCGCTCGACAGCAAGGGCGACGCCCTGGCCGCCGCCGATGCACAGAGTCGCCAGACCCTTTTTGGCGTCGCGGCGGACCATTTCGTGCAGCAGGCTGACCAGAATGCGGCAGCCGGAGGCGCCGATCGGGTGGCCCAGCGCGATGGCGCCGCCGTTGACGTTGACCTTGCCGGTGTCCCAGCCCATCTCCCGGTTGACCGAGATCGCCTGGGCGGCGAAGGCTTCGTTGGCCTCGACCAAGTCGAGCTGATCCGCGCTCCAACCGGCCTTCCTCAGGCAGACGCGGGAGGCGGGGATCGGGCCGGTGCCCATGATCTTCGGGTCCACCCCGGCCTTGGCGTAGGCGGCGATGCGAGCCAGCGGCTTGAGTCCGAGGTCACGGGCCACGCTGGCGGCCATCACCAGCACGGCGGCGGCGCCGTCGTTGATGCCGGACGCGTTGCCGGCGGTCACCGAGCCGTCTTTCTTGAACGCGGGCTTCAGCTTGGCCAGCGCGGCGGCAGTGCCCGGCCGGGGAAATTCGTCGGTGTCGAACAGCAGCGGATCACCCTTGCGCTGCGGAATTTCGATGGGAACGATCTCGTCCTTGAACCTACCCGCCTGGATCGCAGCGATGGCCTTGGCCTGCGAGTCGGCGGCGAAAGCGTCCTGTTCCTCGCGGGAAATGGCCCACTGCGTGGCGATGTTCTCGGCGGTGATGCCCATGTGGTAATGATTGATGGCGCATTGCAGCCCTTCGCTGAGCATCGAGTCCACCAACCGGGCGTCGCCCATGGTGGTGCCGCGCCGCGAGCCGAGCAACAGGTGCGGGGACAGGCTCATGTTTTCCTGGCCGCCGGCGATCACGATGCGGTTGTCGCCGTCGCGGATGGACTGGTAGGCCAGATGCACGGCTTTCAGACCGCTGCCGCACACCTTGTTGATATTCAGGCAGGGGACTTCGATTGGCAGACCCGCGTTCAGCGCGGCGGTGCGGGCCGGATTCTGGCCCGTGCCGGCGGTGAGAACCTGCCCCAGGATCACTTCATCGATCCGCGCGGGCTCGACTCCGGATTTCCGCAGCAAGCCCTCGATGACTTTGGCGCCCAAAATGTTGGCCGGAATCGTCGCCAGGGAACCCATGAAATTGCCGATCGCGGTCCTGGCGGCGGCGACGATGACCACATCTTCCATCAAGTTAACCTCTCGAATAGCCTGGTTGGTTATGGCGAAAGCTTATAGCCTTGCGCGCCTTGGCGCGATGCGCCTCGACCTTCCCAACACAGCCCGCGCGTTCGGCGCTGCGGCGGCCGCGCGAGCCGGCGCGGGATAAAACCGCGCGGAATTTTGAGTGAATTTGAGCACGGCATATTGACCGCTACCCTAATCCTTGTCAACCGCTTCCGGCATTGCGGCACGGGACAATATTGGCGAGTTTCGGCGGGAGTACGGAGCTCGCCCCATTCGGGTCAACTAGGTATCCTATCGAGACTGCCGACCCTGGATGCGGGGCAAGCGGCGTTGTTCCAGACGGGCGCGGGCGACTCGCCGCCATGGGGTATGCGCTTTTAGCGAGTAGCGGTCGAAACGGCGGATTGCAGTTCGAAATACACCAGCAGGGTAGCCTGCCAGGCATTGCAATTGTCGTCGCTGACGATGAAAAACCGCCGGTCGCGGTAGTAGGTCAATCCTTCGAAGTTGTCCAGCAACCAGCCTTGGCCGCTGTCGAACACCGCCAGGTCGGCGACCTTCAGCAGCGTCTGGTTCGTTCCCGGCGCGGGCAGCGGTTCGGTGCGGCGTAGGCTGATGATCAGGGGTCGCAGGGGAGCGACGAAGGCGCGTTCCAGGGTCAACAGGCTACCATCCGCCAGCGCTTCCATGGCGACCAGCGCGCTGCCGGGCGCGTTGCCGAGCGGATAATTCCAGAACGGGCTTTGGCGGGTGAAAATACGCACCTGACCGGCGGGATCGGCGCGCAGCGGCGCTTCGGTTCCGACCAGCACGCCCCAGCGGGGATGGAGGGTCACCGATTCCAGCGCTTGGTTGTTGTCGCGGTAATTGCGAATGTCGCGTAGCGGGGCCGGCAGCGGCTCCTCGCCCCGCCATTCGCCCTTGGGGTTGTAGCGCGCCACGCGCGGTTTCACTTCGAACGAGACCAGCAACTCGGCGTCGCCGGGGATGCCATTCTCGCCGTTGCGAATCGCTAGGCCCTCGGCATCATCGAAAGGCGCGCGCAGCGGGGCGCCAGCGGCGTTACGCAACGGGTAGGCCGCCACCGGGCGTATCCTGCTCAGATAGCCATGGCCGTCAAATTCCGGCCGCAGGTGGAACAGGCGGCCCTGATCGGAAATGGCGTACAGCAGACTGGCGTCTTCGTCCCAGGCCAGTCCGGACAGACCGCACAGCCGCAGGCCGTCGATCTGAGCATCGCTCAGCCGCAACGCGCCGAGCAACCGGATGCCGGCGTAGGCGTCGCCGGGGCCAACCCGATCGGCCAGCGAAATCGGGGTCGCATCGAACTCGCGGATGGCGCAGGCGCTGGTGGGCAGCCCCAGAATCAGGGCGAGCAGCAGAATCAGGCGGGACATGCGGACTCCAGGACCACGATAGCGGCGATGCGGAGCGGGCATGTTACCATTTCACCCTAATATTTAAGAGCAAAAAGGCAGGGGCATGAGCGTACCGGTCTGGAACCCGGCGGTTGAATTCATGGAGCGGGAGGCGCTGGAGCGCTTGCAGTTGGCCAGCCTGCGCCAGACGGTGGCCTGGGCGCTGAAGACGCCGTTCTACCGGCGGCGGCTGGCCGAGGTCGGGCTGACTCACCCGGAAGACTTGGGCAGCCTGCGCGATGTGCGCAATCTCCCCCATACCACCAAGGACGATCTGCGCGAGGCCTATCCCGATGGCCTGCTGGCGGTCGAGTTGGAACAGGCAGTGCGGTTGCACACGTCCAGCGGCACCACCGGGATGCCGACCGTGATTTATCACACCCGGCGCGATATCGACCACTGGACCGAGCTGGTGGCCCGCTGCATCGTCGCCACCGGCGCCACCGCCGGCGACGTGTTTCAGAACATGACCAATTACGGGATGTTCACCGGCGGGTTGGGCCTGCATTACGGCGCGGAGCGGGTGGGGATGCTGGTGATTCCGGCCAGCTCCGGCAACACCGGTCGCCAGATTCAACTGATGCGGAATTTCCAGACTACCGTGGTTCACGCCACCCCCAGCTACCTGTTGCATCTGCATTCGGCGCTGGCCGGCGAGGGCGTGACCGTGGACCGGTTGAAGCTGCGCAAAGCGTTCATCGGCGCCGAGCCGCATTCGGAGGAAACTCGCCGCAAGATCGAGGCGCTGTTCGGCATCCGGGCCTACAACTCCTATGGCCTGAGCGAGATGAACGGCCCCGGCGTGGCGTTCGAGTGCGTGTATCAGACCGGCTTGCACCTGTGGGAAGACGCCTACATTCTGGAGATCATCGATCCCCAGACCCTGCAACCGCAGCCCGAGGGCGCGACCGGCGAAATCGTGATGACCACCCTGCAACGGCAGGCGACCCCGCTGTTGCGCTATCGCACCCGGGATTTGTCCCACTTGGTCAGCGGTAATTGTCCCTGCGGTCGCACCCACCGACGGCTGGCGCGGATCAAGGGCCGCAGCGACGACATGCTGATCGTCAACGGGGTCAACGTGTTCCCGTCCCAGATCGAGGACGTGCTGATGAAGATCCCGGAAGTTGGGACCAATTATCTGATTCAGTTGGAAAAACGTGGCTCGCTGGACCGGCTGGTGGTCAAGACCGAAATCTACGCCAAGCTGTTCACCGGCGATCCACGAACCTTGGACGATCTGCGCGAGCGCATCGGCGAGGCGTTGCGCTCGGCCATTCTGGTCAAGCCGGCGGTCGAGTTGCACGAGCCGGGCAGTCTGCCGGTGTCCGAGGGCAAGGCCAAGCGGGTGGTGGATTTGCGGCCCGCGTTCTGAACGGGCAGGAGGAGTGAATCATGGCGGAACAAGTGAGTGTGTTCGTGGACAACCGGCCGGGGCGGCTGAACGCCATCACCGGCGTTCTGCGCGATCGCGGGATTGACATCCGGGCAATGACCATTGCCGATCACCGCGATTACGGCGTGGCGAAGCTACTGGTTAGCGACCCGCGCTTGGCCCATCGGGCGCTGGCGGAACAAGGCTTCGCCGCCGCGCTCAAGCCGGTGCTGGCCATCGCCATCGAGGATCGGCCGGGCGGCCTGCACGAATTGCTGGAGATTCTGGCTGAGCGCTCGATCAACGTGCTGGACGCCTACGGTTTCGTCGTCGTGCCCGGCCAGTGGGCGGTGTGGTGCATGGAGGTGGACGACCCCGCCGAGGCCGCGCGCCTGCTGGCCGCGCACGGCCTGCATGTACTGGCGGACAGCGAGTTGTACCAACTTTTTTAGGTCGGATGCGGCGCGCGCCTGACCTCAGCCGTGGTAAAGCCCGCTTTTGAGATACTCATCCTGGGCGTGGCGCAACAGCACCACGACAACCGCCGCCACCGGCAGCGCCAGCAGGATGCCGAAGAAGCCGAACAGGTGGCCGCCGGTCAGCACCGCGAACAGGACCGCTACCGGATGCAGACCGATGCGGTCGCCGACCAGTTTCGGGGTCAAAAAGAAATCGCTGATGAACTGACCGACGCCGAATACGATCAAAACTGGAATCAGGCTCAGGAAGCTGTGGAATTGCAGCAGGGCGATGATGCTGGCGGCGAGAATGCCGACGATCAGGCCCAGGTAGGGCACGAAGCTCACCAGACCCGCCAGCATCCCGATCAGCAGTGAGAACTCCAGACCGATGATGGCCAGCCCCACCGAGTACATAACGCCCAGGGCCGCCATCACGATGAACTGGCCGCGCAGGAACGCGCCGATGACCTCGTCCGATTCTTGCGCCAGCTTGCTCACGGTTGGTTCGACGCGACGCGGCAGCAGTTCGCGGACCCGGGCGACCAGCACATCCCAGTCGCGCAGCAGATAGAAGGTCACCACGGGCACCAGCACCAGATCGGCGATCCAGGTGAAGACCACGGTGGACGAGGTCCGCAACGATTCCAGCAGGTCGCCGGCCAGGTCGCCGATCTCCCGGGCATACGCCAGCAACTTGTCGCGCAACTGGCTTAGCTCAAACAGCGCCGGGTCGATCCCCAGCGTGTTGCTCAGCCAAGGCAGAATGCTGGTTTGCAGCCAGTCGAGGTAAGACGGCAGCTTGTGCATGAGTCCCTTGAACTGATGCGCCGACAGGGGGATCAGCAATAACAACAGCAGCAACAGCCCCAGGATAATCGCGCCGAACACCAGCGTCACCGCCCAGGACCGCGACAGTTTGCGCGCTTCCAGCCGGTCGATCAGCGGATCGCCCAGGTAGGCCAACAGGGCGGCGATCAGGAAGGGCGTTAGCACCGGCGCCAGCAGGTACAGCAGGCCGATGAGGATCGCCGCGAAAATCAGCCAGAAGCGGATGCGGAATGCGCGTTCCATCGGGGAGTGCCTTCGGTGCGAGAACTCAGGG
>WBUJ01000271.1 GCA_008933795.1 Candidatus Contendibacter sp.
CCTCCCCCCCAACCCCTTTCCCGCTGCGAGAGGGGAGTTTGGGCGCGGGCCGACCGCTGGTCCCTGCTGGTGGTCGGGGCCGCTTTGTTGCTGGCGTTGCCGGTGTTGACGGTCTTCGTCACCGCGCTACAACCCGCCGGCGCGGTCTGGCGGCATCTGGCCGCTACCGTGCTGGCGGATTACGTCCGGGATTCCGTGCTGCTGATGCTCGGAGTCGGCGCGGGCGCGCTGCTGATCGGCGTGCCGGCCGCTTGGTTGACCAGCATCCACGAGTTTCCCGGTCGGCGGCTGTTCGAGTGGGCGCTGCTGCTGCCGATGGCGATTCCCGCCTACATCATCGCCTACACCTACACCGGCCTGCTGGATTTCGCCGGTCCGGTCCAAGCCACGCTGCGCGAATGGTTCCACTGGACCCGTCAGGACTATTGGTTTCCCGAGATCCGCTCGCTGCCGGGGGCGGTGGCCATGCTGGCGCTGGTGCTGTATCCCTACGTCTATCTGCTGGCGCGGGCGGCGTTTCTCGACCAGTCGGTCGCCGTGCTGGAAGTCAGCCGCACCTTGGGCGCGGGACCGTGGCGGCGTTTTTATGCGGTTTCGCTGCCGATGGCCCGGCCCGCTCTGATCGCCGGCGTGTCGCTGGTGCAGATGGAGGCGCTGGCCGATTATGGCACGGTGCAGTATTTCGGGGTCGGGACCTTCACCACGGGCATCTTCCGAGTCTGGTACGGCATGAACGACAGTGCCGCTGCTGCCCAACTGGCTGCGTTGCTGTTGCTGTTCGTGTTTGCGCTGCTGGTGTTCGAACGGCTGTCGCGGCGGCGGGCGCGCTTTCATCACACCGGCAACCGGCAGTATCGTCCCACGCGGCTCTCGTTCGGAGGCCCGTGGGGATGGCTGGCGACCGTGGCCTGCCTGATTCCATTGCTGTTCGGCTTCCTCATCCCGGCGGGACAGTTGACGGTCTGGGCGCTGCGGACCGCGCCGCGAGTGGTGGACGGGCATTTCCTGCAATTGCTGGCGAACAGTCTGTTGCTGGCGTTGGGCGCGGCCTCGTTGATCCTGCTGCTGGCGTTGCTGCTGGGTTACGGCCAACGATTGCGGCCGCAGCCGCTGGTGCGAGTGGCGGTGCGCAGCGCTGGACTGGGCTACGCGGTGCCCGGCACGGTGATCGCCATCGGCGTGATGCTGCCGTTCGCCGCGATCGATCGCAGCGTGGATGGCTGGGCGCGCGAATGGCTGGGCGTTTCCACCGGGCTGCTGCTGAGCGGCACGCTGACCGCTTTGCTGTTCGCCTACTGCGCCCGGTTCCTGCCGGTGGCGCTGCACAGCGTGGAAGCGGGATTGAGCCGGGTCCGGCCGAGCATGGACGATGCCGCCCGCTCGCTGGGTTCGACGCCTAGGGGGGTGCTGTGGCGGGTGCATATCCCGATGCTGCGCGGCAGTCTGTTGACCGCCTTGTTGCTGGTGTTCGTGGATGTACTTAAGGAGTTGCCAGCGACCCTGATTTTGCGTCCGTTCAACTTCAACACCCTGGCGGTGCGGACCTACGAACTGGCCTCGGACGAGCGACTGGCGGATTCGGCCAGTTTCGCGTTGGCCGTCGTTCTGGCCGGGATCGGCCCGGTCATCCTGCTCAGCCGCGCCATCGGCCGTTCGAGACCCGGATATGACGCCGTTCCTTGACTTGACCGACATTGACATCGCCTATCCGCCCCGGCGGGTCATTCAGGATTTGTCGCTGCGGATGCTCTGCGCCGGCATCGGTTGTCTGCTCGGTCCCAGCGGTTGCGGCAAGACCACGTTGCTGCGCGCCGTCGCCGGCTTCGAGCCGGTGCGGCAAGGCTCGATCCGGTTGGAAGGCGTCGAACTCAGCCGACCCGGCTGGACCCTGCCGCCGGAACAGCGGCGGATCGGCATGATGTTTCAGGATCTGGCGTTGTTTCCGCATCTGACCCTCGCCGACAACGTCGCCTTCGGCCTGCGCGGCTGGAAGGCGACGGAGCGGCGGGCGCGAGTCCGCGATCTGCTACGGCTGGTCGGGCTGGACGAGTACGCCAAGCGCTATCCGCATCAGATTTCCGGCGGCCAGCAGCAGCGGGTGGCGCTGGCCCGGGCGCTGGCGCCGCGTCCGAGATTGCTGCTGCTGGACGAGCCGTTTTCCAGTCTGGACGTGACCCTGCGCGAGGGCTTGGCGCGCGAGATCCGCACCATCTTGCTGCGGGAGGGCATCGGCGGCCTGCTGGTCAGCCACGACCAGTTTGAGGCGTTCGCCTTCGCCGACGAAATCGGCGTGCTGCACCAGGGTCGGCTGTTGCAGTGGGACAGCGCTTACAACCTCTATCATCGCCCGGCGGACCGTTTCGTCGCCGACTTCATCGGCCAGGGCGTGTTACTGCCTGGTCGGATCGGGGAGGGT
>WBUJ01000109.1 GCA_008933795.1 Candidatus Contendibacter sp.
TCGGCGTCCAGCACCAGTGGCTGGTCGCCGGCGAGCGCGGCTTGCAGCATGGCCCGGCCCCAGTCGCCGCGCCCCAGGCCCGGCCCCACCGCGATGACCGTCGCCCGGTTCAACAGCGGTTCCAGCTCATCCGGGGTTTCGATGCCGTGGAACATCAGTTCCGGGCGAACCGCCGCCTGCAAGCCGGCGTGGACGGCGCGGGTGGCGACGCTGACCAGCCCCGCCCCGCAGCGGGCGGCGGCTTCGGCGGCCAGTCGCGCCGCGCCGGCCATTCCCGACTCGCCGCCGATCACCAGCACATGGCCGAAATGGCCCTTGTGGGCGCTGCGCGAGCGGCGGGGAAGCAACACCGGCAAATCCTCGCCCGCGTAGCGCCAGCAGGCCGGATGCAGGGCCGGATAAATGTCGGGCGGCGCATCCAGGTCGGCGAAATGGATATCGCCGCAACAGGCCGGTCCCTGCCCGGTGAACAAGCCCTGCTTGAGGCCGATGAAGGTGAGGGTCGCCGCCGCCTGGACCGCCGCGCCCAGGATCGCGCCGGTATCGGCGTGCAGGCCGGAGGGAATGTCCAAGGCGAAGCGGTCGGCGGGGTGAGCGTTCATGGTCTCGATGGCTTCGCGCCAGACGCCGCTCACGTCCCGCTCCAGCCCGATGCCCAGGATGGCGTCCACCAGCAGGTCGGCGCCGTCCAAGCCGGCGGTCGCGAAGATCGTGGTCGGAACTCCGGCGGCGCAGGCGTCCCGCCAAGCGGTCAGAGCATCGCCGCGCAGCTCATCCGGATTGGAGAGCGTCAACACCCGGATATCCAGACCAGCTTTGTGAGCCAGCCGGGCCACCACGTAGCCGTCGCCCGCATTGTTGCCGCTGCCGCAGACCACCACGATCCGGCGCGCGTCCGGCCAGCGCTGGCGCAGCAGCTCGAACGCCGCTTCGCCGGCCCGGCTCATCAGGGTATGGCCGGGGATGCCGCGCTCCTCGATGGTGATGCGGTCCAGCTCCCGCACCTGAGCGGCGCGGTACAGTTCAACAGGCAATTCGCGCATGGGAAATCTCCTGGGCCACGATGATTAAGGGCACAATACGCCCGTCCTTTTGCCAATTCCAGCCGTCGCCATGACCTTCGCCCTCGCCGCTCCCCAACTCGCCGAACTCGCCGCCGCCATCAAGACCTGGGGGTGGGAACTGGGGTTTCAGCGGATCGGGATCGCCGATATTGACCTGGGCCAATCTGAGGCGCGGTTGCTCGACTGGCTGGCGGCGGGGTTTCACGGCGAGATGAACTACATGGCCCGACACGGGGTCAAGCGTAGCCGGCCAGCGGAGCTGGTTCCCGGCACGGTGCGCGTCATCGCGGCGCGGATGGACTATGGACCGCCGGACGTCGCCGAACCGTGGAGCGTGTTGCGACACCCGGAACTCGGTTATGTATCGCGCTACGCCCTGGGCCGGGATTATCACAAGATCTTGCGGCAACGGCTGCAACGGCTGGCCGGCCGCATCGCCGCCGCCGTCGGGCCGTTCGGTTATCGAGCGTTCGTGGACAGCGCGCCGGTGCTGGAAAAATCGCTGGCGGAGAAAGCAGGATTGGGCTGGATCGGCAAACACAGCAATCTGCTGGACCGGCGGGCCGGGTCGTGGTTTTTCCTCGGCGAGATGTACGTGGACCTGCCGTTGCCGGTGGATTCGCCCACCACCACCCATTGCGGGCGCTGCGCGGCCTGTTTGGATATTTGCCCGACCCAGGCCATCGTTGCGCCCTACCGGGTGGACGCCCGCCGCTGCATTTCCTACCACACCATCGAATTGCCAGGGCCGATTCCGCTGGAATTCCGCCGCGCCATTGGCAACCGGATTTACGGTTGCGACGATTGCCAACTGGTCTGTCCCTGGAACCGCTTCGCCCAACCGAGCGTCGAGCCGGATTTTCGGGCGCGGCATGGATTGGACGCGCCAGGATTGGTGGAATTGTTCGGTTGGGATGAAGCGGGATTCTTGCGCCGCACGGAAGGCAGCGCCATCCGCCGGATTGGCCACGAACGCTGGCTGCGCAATATCGCCGTCGCCCTGGGCAACGCGCCCTGCTCGATGAAGGTGGCGGCGGCCTTGAAGGCGCGGCTCGCGCATCCGTCGGCGCTGGTGCGGGAACATGTCGTCTGGGCGCTGGCGGAGCAGGCTACCGACCGTCCAGCAATTCCCCCAGCGTGCGGGTCAACAGCCGCAGGTCCTGGTCCCGCGACAGCGTGTGTTCCCCATCCTTGACCAGCGTCACCCGCACGTCGGGGCTGGCCAGCTTTCCGGCGATTTCGAGGCTGATTCGCCACGGCGCGTCGGCGTCGCCCATGCCGTGAATCAGCCGCACCGGCCCGTGGATCGGCAGCTCCGGCCGGTCGAGCAGTCGATGCCGTTCCGCTTCCTCGATCAGGTTCAGCGCGATGAGGTAAGGCTCGCCGTAGGGAGAGGGCAGGGAAATCACCCGTTCGCGCCGCAGACGTTCCCGCAGGCGCTCGTCCAACCGGTCCCACAACAGGTAGCGGGTGAAGTCCACCGCGCAGGCCAGACCCAGCAGCCCGGCGATCCGCTCCGGCCGCGCCAGCGCCGCCAGCAGCATCAGCCAAGCGCCCATCGAAGACCCCACCAGGATTTGCGGCCCCTCGGTCAACCGGTCCAGCACCGCAATGGCTTCCTCCGCCCAGCGGCCAATCGTACCGTCGGCGAACTGGCCGCCGGACGCGCCATGGCCAGAATAGTCGAAACGCATGAACGCTTGGCCTCGTCCCCGGCACCAATGGTCCAGCGTGGTCGCCTTGACGCCGGTCATGTCGGAGGTAAAGCCGCCCAGGAACAGCACGCCCGGCCGGGCGCCCGGCCGGCGGTGGTAGGCGAGAGTCGTCCCGTCGGCGAGCGTCAGCCGTTCGGGGCGGGGATCGAACCAGCTCATGTGTCAGTCCCGCCAGCCGGGACCGACGCGCCCCAGACCTGTTCGACCAGGGCCGGCAGAATTTCACCCGCCGGTCCGTTCAGGCTGAAGCTGACCTGGGAGCTGAGAGGAGTCGGCTGGGGGTTGATTTCCACCACCATCGCCCCGGCCCGGAGCGCGGTGAACGGCAGGTCGGCGGCGGGATAGACCAGGGCCGAGGTGCCGATGCTGAAGAAGACCTCGGCGGTCGCGGCGGCCTGTTCCGCCGCTCGCAGCGCGCCCGCCGGCAACATTTCCCCGAACCAGACCACGTCCGGCCGCAACAGCGCGCCACAGCGCGGGCAACGCGGCGGGATTTCCTCGCTGTCCGGCCAGTTTTCCACCGGCCGGTCCTCGTCGAGGCACTTGGCGCGGAACAGGTTGCCGTGCAGTTCCAACACCTGATGACTGCCGGCCCGCCGGTGCAGACCGTCCACGTTCTGGGTGATTAGGGTGAACCCGGCGATCCGCCGCTCCATCTTGACTAGCGCGACATGGCCAGGATTTGGCTCGGCCTGCCGCACCCGCTCCTGCCGCCAGGCGTACCATTCCCAAACCAGCTTGGGGTTGCGATGGAAGGCGTCCGGCGTGGCGAGTTCTTCCGGGTTGTAGCGCGCCCACAGCCCGGTCTGGGCTTCGCGGAAGGTCGGCACGCCGCTCTCAGCGGAGATGCCGGCGCCGGTCAGCACGGCGACCCGGCGGGCGGCGCGCAGGCGGGTAACGAGGGGAGCGGGAATCGGGCATGGACTCATGACGCGAAATCCTCACGCGAACTATCGAGATTTTCAGCATAGCACGCGGGGCGCAAGCCGGGCAGGTCGCCTGGAGTCGGGAAAGCCATAGTTGTTTTTTGCAACTATAATGCGCATAATAGTAGCATCAAGCCACTAAGAACCCCGCCGAGGAGAACCGCCATGCGCCTCGAATTCCTGATCATCGACCCGCAGAACGATTTCAGCGACGCGCCTGGAGCGGCGCTGCCGGTGCCGGGCGCCAACGCGGACGCCGAACGTCTGGCGAGCTTGCTGGATCGCCTGGGCGACCGTATCGCCGCCATTCATGTCACCCTTGATACCCACCAACTGGTGGATATCTCCCATCCGATCTTCTGGCGGGATGGCAGAGGCCAGCCGCCGCCGCCCTTCACCCAGATCGCCGTCGCCGACGTCGAGCAAGGCGTCTGGCGGGCGTTCAAGCCCGATCACCAGTCGCGGGCGCTGGCTTACGTGCGCGCCCTGCGCGACAACGGCCGCTATACCCTGACCATCTGGCCGCCGCATTGCCTGATCGGCGCCTGGGGCCACGGCGTCATGCCGGCGGTGGCCGGGGCGCTGCGGCGCTGGGAGGAGACCGGTTTCGCCCGGGTGGACTATGTGACCAAGGGCCACAACCCCTGGACCGAGCACTACTCGGCGGTGCGGGCCGACGTGCCCGATCCAGCCGATCCTGGCACCCAACTCAACACCCGACTGATCCAGACCCTGGAGAACGCCGACGTGGTGGCCCTGTCGGGCCAAGCGTTGTCGCACTGCGTCGCCAACACGGTGCGGGACATCGCCGACTGCCTGGGTCAGGAGGGCATCGGCAAACTGGTGCTGATCGAAGACACCAGTTCGCCGGTGCCAGGTTTTGAAAATCTGGCCCGGCAGTTCCTCGCCGACCTGCGCCAGCGCGGCATGAAAACCGCCAGGGCGGCGGAATTCCAACCTTGAACGCAAACGGCGACGCCCGCGCCGAAAGAAAGGCCACCCTCCTGCTGGATGCTTACTACACCATCGGCAGATTGCATCTGTTCTGCGAAGACTACGCCCTCCACGGTTGGGAGCCGGTTCCTCATTTGATTTTGGCCGATGGCTGCTCGGCCGCGCCCGACAGCGATCTGGGCGCGCGCCTGCTGGCGCTGAACGCCCGCCACTTTCTGCCGCGCTTTGCCCGCGCCGCGAACGAGCGCGAACGACTGGCCCGGCACTGGCCGCTGGGTCGGCGTATCGTGCGCCGCGCCGCCCGGCAGGCTCGGGATTTGGGGCTGGACAGCGGCGTGCTCGACGCCACGCTGTTGATTGCTTGGTGCGATGGAGCGACGGCGCATGTCCATCTCTACGGCGATGGTTGTCTCGCCGTCCGTCGCGCCGATGGCGAGGTGGCGACGATTCGGATCGAATACGCCGAGAACGCACCCTACTACCTGTCCTATCTGCTGGACCCGGAGCGTTGGGCGCTGTACCAGGAAGCCATCGGCGAGCCGGCGACCGCTCAAAGCATCCATTATCGAAGCGATGCCGGGGAGAGCGTCCGCCAGGAACGCTTCGACGCGCCGACGGTGTTCAGTTTCGACTTGGCCGCTTTTCCGGTGGTGGCGGCCGCTACCGATGGCCTGGATTCGTTCGTGGCGGCCGAAACTGGCGCGCGGTTGGACCTGCGGGCCGTGGCGGGGGCGATGCTGGATTTTCAAAACCTCGATGGTGCGTTCGTCCAGCGCCGGCTGCGTCAAACGCTGGTCGAATATGCCCAGCGGCGGGTATTCAACGTGGATGACATCGGGCTGGGGGCGTTTGTCTGCCTGATTGACGGGTCGGAAGCGGATACGCCGCTGGCGGACGGTGGGATACCCGCGTGGGAGGCGCTCCCGTGATCGCGCATGACGACCCGACCGAGCCGAGGAGGATAGGCGCGATGATCGCCGCCAATCCGGGCGAAGCGGAATTTCTCCGTCGTTACGACGCCTCTTGGTACGAAAAACCATCGTTTACCGTGGATCTGGTGATTTTCACGGTGCGCGACGAACACTTGCACGTATTGCTGGTCAAGCGCGCCGAGCACCCGTTCAAGGGCTGTTGGGCGCTGCCGGGCGGATTCCTGGACCCCCGGCGCGATGCATCGGTGGACGCCTGTGCGGCGCGCAAGCTGGTCGAGGAGGCCGGAGTGCGCGCGCCGTATCTGGAACAACTCAAAACCTACGGCTCCCGCGACCGCGACCCGCGCGGCTGGACCGCCACCACGGTCTATTTCGCGCTGATGGCCTCGGCGTCGGTGCGCCTGCGGGGCAATCAGGCGGAGGCATGCTGGGTGGGGGTGCGCGGCGACCGGGTGGACTTCGATCTGGGTTTCGATCATGCCCGCATCCTGGCCGACGCAGTGGAGCGATTGCGCTCCAAGCTGGAGTACACCCACATCGCCGTGCATCTGTTGCCGGAGGAGTTCACCCTGCCGGAGTTGCAACGGACCTACGAAATCATCTTGCAGCAACCGCTCGACAAAAGCTCCTTCCGCCGCCGGGTGGTCCAGGCCGACATGCTGGAGGAGTTGACCGGCAAGCAGCGCGACGGATTTGGCCGTCCAGCGCAGCTTTATCGGTTCCGCGATTACGACCGCCAGACTTTCTTCCCGCGCAGCATCAGCCGCCACGCGCGCTGAACCCGATCAGAAAAACCGCAGATAGGCTTCCAGCACTCGCAGGGTGTAGTCGCCGGTGGAACCGGTCCGATATTGGGCGGGATCGCCGGTCATCCACCAAGCGGCCGCGCGCTGCACGGCGACCATTTCGTTGTTGCTCTGGGCGAGCTGATCGCGCAGCACCGGACCCATCACGCAGACCAGCATCGGCCGGGCCAGGCTCGAATCGGCGGCGAATTGTTCGGGCGTGACCTCCTGACCGAAACAGCGCCTGGACCAGCGCGCGATATTGTCCGGCTTGACCCGCCAGTCGCTGTAAAGCCCGGTGTCGGCGCTGACCGACGGCGCCGCCACCCGCAGCGCTTCCACCAGCGCCTCCACCTTGGCGTCGGAAATCTGCGCCTGGACGACGAACGGCATCAGCGTCAGCAGGAATAGCGTAGTCAACCACCGGCGCCGGGGGGAACCGATGGAACGAAGAGTCACGCGGTCGTTGGGCAACATGGCGTCCTCCTAAAGCAAACTTGGTGTGGTGAGGGAGGCGGCGTGGAAGAGAATTACACCGATCGTGCGACTGAAAATTACATCAAAATCGCGCCCTTTTCCTGTCTAATTTCCAAGCCCAGTCAATCGCTTGCGCTCGATTTTCGCCGAATTTTCCGTGCTACTAATTGAGCGGCGTTCAGTAAAAATAATCTTGAAAATTACATCCAGTCGCAATTCTCCACCGCCCGCGCCCGCCCGTGTTTAAAAATCGTAACCCCTGTTTAAATATCAACTTTTTCCCCCGTTGCGCCCGGTTTTGACCGGCGGGGTGGGGAAAGCCAGGTTTACCAATATTGGTAAACCAGTCTCCGATTGGTAAACCGTGCTTGTACAAGATTTTTGTATAAGTATTTTTGTACAAGTTATCAGCCCTCGCCACCCGCTTTCAGCGCCGGTGGTTGCGCCGCCAGACCGGCGACGCTCTCGATGGTCCGCTTGCCCTGGTCGTCGCTGTGGCGGTAGTTGTCGAGCAGCGCTGCTTCACGGGGCGGCAACGTCCCGCTGGCCCTTTGGCCGGTGAGGATGTAAATCGCGTCAGCCCCCATCTCCGCCAGTTCTAATAGTTTATTGGCTGGAATGTTGCCTTTCTCGGCCCAGTTGTAAATCGTGTTGCGCGCAGTTTCTAGCCGCGCAGCAACCGCAGAGACCCCCCCTATTCGCTCGACCTCCTCGGCCAGTCGTTCACCTATGCCGATTTTGCTCATAATTTTGAGCTTCCCCTATTTACATGCTCAAAATTATTAGCAAAGCTATACCCAGACTGGATAGGGTAAGCATAGATGAACGATGACTACTTGAAGGTTCGCGCCGGATTCATTGCCCAGGGCATCAGCTTCAACCGCTGGTGCCGGCAAAACGGCGTTCTGCGCGAGAACGCCAGGAAGGCGATGCTCGGCCAATGGGCCGGCCCCAAGGGGCGCGAAGTGCGCCAGCGGCTGTTACGGGAAGCTGGGGTAGCGATCCGGCCATGACCGAGCTCTCGGCTCCCGGCGTGGCCAGGCTACGCGGCATCAGCCGCATGGCCGTTCACAAGCAAGTCGCGAGTGGCCGCCTTCCCGCCCGCCGCATCGTCAACGCGCGGGGTGGCGCGGCCGGCGCGCAGTACCTGATCCCCCTCTCCGCGCTTACGCCCGACGAACAAGCCCGCTACTGGGCGCAATTCGGCGGCCAGCCGCCGCCCGCCGAGGTTCCCGCCATGTCCCTCCGTCTCTCCACCCCCCAACGCACCGCCCTGGTGCGGCGCTTTCTCGCCTCGGGGCGCAGCCGGGCCGAGGCCAAGGCGCTGGCCGCCGAGGCCGGCGTCCATCTCACCACCTTCTACCGCTGGATCGCAGCGGCGCGCGAGCAGGGCCAGGACGCGGTGGCGGTGCCCGTCGCTGGGGTCGAGGCGCCGGTGCGCTTCCCCCGCTCCGGCGTGCCGACCGCCGACCTGGCCGCGGTCATCGGCTGGTTGCTGGCCGATGCGCGGCGGACGTTGCGGGACGGCTACCGTCAGCTTGGTGCGCAAGCACTGTCGCAAACTACTGTCGCAAAACCGCCGATCAGTTACGTCCAGTTCACCCGGTTGTTGAAGGAGATGACGCCCGCCTTTGCCGACCTGCGCCGCTACCAGGCGGCCGGCTCGGTCCCGCTGCGGCTGAGCAAAACCCCCAAGATTCTGCGCCAGTGGAGCGCCCTGCCCGCCGGCCATACCTACGTCGGCGACCAGCACCTGCTCGACTACCAATGCGTCCTGCCCGACACCGGCGAGATCATCAACCTCCAGCTCTACGTCTGGATGGACGCGGCGACCACCTACTGGACCGGCATCGCCGCCAGCTACGGCCCCTACACCCAGTACACCGTCGGGCTGAGCCTGCTCGACGCCTGCCGGCTGCACGTGCCGACCGCCCTGCTCAACGACAACGGTCGGCAGGAACGCAGCGCCTACGTGGATGCGTTGTGGGCGCGGCTGGCGCCGCAGTTCGAGGTCGGCGACTCCCGCCACTACACCACCCCGCACCTGCCGCCGGTCAAGCCGATCGAGGCGCAAATGAGCGTGCTCACCAAGTTCCTCAATCAGGAGGGACTGCCCGGCTACCGCAAGCGCGACGCGGACGCCTTCGAGAACCAGCAGCGCCAGGGCGCGTTGGCGAAGGCGAAAAAGGCCGGCCAGTTGCCCACCGTGCAGGAGCTGCTCGCCGCCCTGGTCCGGGTGATGGAGCGCCACAACACCACCCCGACCCGCTCCGAAGTGGACGGGACCGAGTACGTGCCCGCCGAGCGCTTCCATCAGCAGCTCGCCGGCCGGCGGATCGTGCTGCCCGACGAGGACTTGAAGGCGCTGTTCTACCCCCGCTTTCAGCGCAAGGTCCGCAACGCCTGCGTGCGGGTGAAGCTCGGCGGCCAGACCCTGGAATTCACCCATCCCGCCCTGGCCCACGCCGCGCCCGATGAGAGCGTGCAGGTGCTGATCAATCCCTTGCCGCCCCATGCCGGCGGCTTGGCCCTGCGCCAGGGGGGCGACGGCCGCTGGGAACCCTGGTGCCCGCTCGAGCCCTGGTTGGGGCGGGGCGTCGCGCCCTATGCCGACCCCGAAACCCTGGAGGCCCTGATGCGCCAGAAACAGAGTTACCTCAACCAGTTCCGCGACGCGCTCCACAACCTGCACGCCGCCGCCCGCGAACGCTTCGCGCCCAAGGCCCTCACCCCTAATACCATTTCTTTATAGATTTTATTAAAATATAGGTTTTCAGTTCCAGAGGATTCAACGATGAACATGAAATGGCTATTGATAGACATTGCCGAAACTGTAGAAGAGCTTAAGGCGATTATGCACTCGCAAATCAAAGCAAAACCCAAAGAGCGGGTTCAGGCTTTATATCTATGGAAGGCGGGTATTGTTAAAGATATAGCCGATTTAGCCAGTTTGTTGGGTCGATCTGAATCAACGATTCGCTTGTGGTTTGCCCGCTATCAGGCGGAGGGCTTGTCGGGCCTATTATCTTGGAATTATCGAGGAGGTAAACGGCCGGCGCTCTCGGGTACCGTCTTGGAGGCATTGCAAACTCGACTCCAAGAACCGGATGGATTTCGGAGTTATGGCGAGATTCAGGACTGGTTGGCGAAAGAACAAGGTTTGGAAATTCCGTATAAAACGGTACATCAAACAGTTCATTATAAACTGAAAGCCAAATTGAAAGTCGCTCGTCCCACCCATCGGCTCCGATTCGAAATGGCGGTGGTCGACTTTAAAAAAACGGCTCTTTGGTATTTCCCGGTATTGGCAACTCATTGATTTATAATGATATATAAGGCTTGGCGGAAGTCTGGATTTGACTGTTAATTCCTTTCTGTCCGAATACAAGATTATGATTTTAAATATATTTATATTTTAAGGCCACAAAATAGGTTGGAATCTTATTAAAGCCCAGCATATTGCAGTGCGGCAAAAAGAGCACAACTTATTGTTTTTAAATAATTATCTTATTCCGGGAATTCCCAAAGAGCCAAAATTAAATCTATAAAGAAATGGTATAAGCTGGTTTGGAATGGGGTCACCCTGGCCGTGCAGGCCGTCGCCATTGTGCTGACCGGCTTTACCGCGACCATCGCCACGTCCGTTTCAACCATCGCCCAGGTGCTGGCCAAGATCGGCGCGATTTCTGAGGAATCCGCCGCCGCCGTTGAACGCGCCGCCGCGCGGGCCGGCGTGGTGGCGTTGCGCGATGGGCATCGAAACCGATGCCGGCGACATGAAAACCGCCTGGAACGGGATCAATCAGAAGATCGGCGAAACCCCGCCCGCGCTCGGCCAAATCCCGCCCAAGGTGAAGGAAGTCAAGGACGCCATTGACTCGCTCCAGCCGCCGGACCTGGGCGGGCCGGCGGAATTGCAACCGCTGATTCAGAACCTGGACTACTACCGCACCAAGCTGAAGATGGCGGAAGACGCCCAGCGGGAAGCGTCCGTCGCCGCCCGCGAGGCCGAGCGGGTCTATCTGGACATCAGCAATCAACTCAAGGCCGGAACCGCCAGCCAGGACAACTTCTTCGGTGATCTTGGCAATTTGGGCATCAAACAGATCGGTTTCGGCGCGGCTGATCTCATTGGCGTCGCCCTTGATCCGAGCCAGTTCCAGCGCCGAGGCGGCGCGCTGCACATACAAATCCGCTTCCTGCTGGCCCAGTTGGGTGGCGCGCTCGGCGGCGGCGACGGCGCGCTCCTGTTGGACGACGTTTTCTTCCAGCGCCTGGTTGTAGCGGACTTGCGCTTCATTGGCGGCCTGTTTGGCCGCCGCGACCTCGTTATCCGTCGCCAAGCCCTGGCGCTGGCGCTCGGTCAACAGCGCCAAGCGTTCATTGGTGGCGTCGGCGGTGTTGCGCAGACTGTTGAGGGTAACGACGTTCAGTTCCAGCCCGCTGCGCCAGCCGTCGGACGCTTGGCGGACCCGATTGAGTTCTTCGGTCAGCAGGGTCAGCCGGTCCTTGCTGGCCTGGGCGCTCAGGCCGTAATTCTCCATCGCGGCGGTTAGCCGCTCTTGGACCGGGGCGGCCTGATGCGCGGCGGCGGCTTGCTCGCCCAGCGCCCGAACCACGAAGTTCGCGCCGTCGCGGTATTCGCGCTGCACGGGCGCGGCGGTTTGTTGGCCGGCGGTGATCTCGGCGATGCCCCGCGCGGCGCTTTGTGCAGCGGGCGCGGTTTGCTGAAGCGCGGCGGCAGTCTGTTGCGCGGCGTCTGCCGCCGGTTTCAGCGCGGGCCCAAGCGCAGTCGCAGCGCCCGCCGTCTGCTGCATCCCGGTCGTGGCGGCTTGCTGGGCGGATTGTTGCGCGGTCAGGGCCGCGCGGTAGGCATCGGTTTTCTGCTTCAGCGCCTCCTGGGCGGCAGCCAGCCCCTCGCCGGTGATCGTGGCGCGCTCATACTGGGCAGTGGCGGTTTGCAGTTCAGCGCGCAACTGCTCGAGGCTGACTTGGACCGTTTTCGCGGCGCTGGCCTGCCGGTTCAGTTCGCCGCTGGTTCCGCGCAGGGCGCGGTCAATCGCGGCGCTGGTCTGGTCCAGGCGCTCCCGTACCGCGTTGGCCTTCTCCATCTCGCCGCGCGCCGCGTACCACGCCAAGCGATAGCCGTCCACGGCGGCGGTCAGGGGCGAGAAGATCGTGGTCGTCCAGTCGGCAACGGTTTGCACCTTGCCCTGGACCTCGGTGACCATCGTGGCAATGTTGGTGCGGAGGGTCTGAACGGTGGCGCTGGCGTTGCGGGACAGCCCATCCCAGTCCACTGACTTGATGAATTCCAGCGCCGCCGTCCCGGCGTCCCGGAACGCGCCCACCACGCTCTCCGAGAAGCGTTGCAACGCCCCGCTGCTGGCCAGCGCGGTTAACTGGTCGGCGAACGCCCGCGCGCCGTCGGCCAGCGGCCCGAGCACTGGGCCGGTCAGCGCCAGCTTGACCCGTTCCCAGGCGTTCTTGAGGCGGTCCAGTGCGCCGAGGGTGTTGTTCTGAATCGTGTCGGCGGCTGTTTTCAAGCCGCCTTGCGCGGAATTCAGTTGCGCTTGGTACTCCGCCAGCCCTTTCGTTCCTACTTGCAGCAAGGCGTTCAGGCCGGGGCCGGCCTCTTCGGAAAACGCCTTGATCGCCTTTTGCCCGGTAGCGCCGGCCCGCGCGAGGGCGGCTACCGCTTCCCCCACGTCGCCGCTGGTCACGCCCAGTTTGGCCAGTTCAGCGCGGGGTTTGCCGGCGGCGTCGCCCAGGTCGCGCAATACGGCCCGCAACGCGGTGCCCGCCTCAGACCCTTGCAGTCCGGCCTTGGCAAACGCGGTCAGGATAGTGATAGTTTGCTCGAAACCCAGCCCGGCGGCAACCGCGCCGGATCCGCCCGTTCGGATCGCTTCCGCCAGGGCGGTGACGCTGGTACTGGTGGCGTCGGCGCTGGCTTGCAACACGTCGCCAGCGCGGGCGGTGTCGGCCAGGTTCATCCCCATAACCGACAAGGTGTCGGTCAGGGCGCGCGCGGCCACGTCGGCGCTGACCTGCTCGTTCTGCATGACCCGCAAGGTCGGCGTCAGCGCGGCGATGGCTTCATCCACGCTCAGGCCAGCGCCGGTCAGTAGTTCCAGCGCCTGCGCGGCTTGGGTGGCGGCGACACCCGAATCCAGCGCAGCTTGTTTCAGCCGGGCAAAGTCGGCGGGCGTGGCCTTGGCTTTGGCCTGCACGCGCGACATGGCCGCCTCGAAGTCGATAGCGCCAGCGAGTGCGCCGCCGAACAGATCGGTGAATTTCTCCCGGATCAGGTTCGCGGTGGCGCTGGTGGTGCGGTCAAGGAAACTGTAGAGGGTACTGAATACCGCCGAGGCGTTGTCCTTGGCGGTGATCAGCAGTTGCAAGACCAGGTTGCGGTCAGCCATGGGCTAGACCTCGAGCAGCTTCAGCGACTCCAACACCAGCCAATCGTCGTCGCCGGCGTCGGCCAGGCCGGAATCCCGCACGCGCGGGAGCGGGGCTACCGCCAGCGGGTCATCGCCAGCGGGGAGGACGGTAAAGGTGCGGCTGTCGTGCAAGGTCAGGGTCATTTCATCGCCTGCGTTCAGCAGCTCCTTGAGGGTGGCGGCCTCGGCGCGGGTCAACCACGCCCAGGTTCGTCCGCCGACCAGGGTGATGGGCCGACCGGCTTGTTTCGTGGCTTGTTCCACGATCAGCGCGCCGGTCAGGCTGTACTCAGTGGCTTGCACCAGCGGCGACCAGGCGAACTCGTCGCTCCAACTCAACAACCACCGGCTAAAGCCGGTGGGTTGTGTTTTCGGACTGAAAGTCCGGATACGGGTCGAAGACCCGTTTAGGGTTCGACCTTGAAATCCTTGGCGGGGTCTGGTTCAAAATGATGCTCCAGATACTCCTCGATCATCGCTTCGGTCATCTCCCCGACCGTCGCACAAAAATACCCTCGCGCCCAAAAATGTCGGCCCCAATACTTCCGCTTCAGCGTCGGAAACTCTTCGAACAGCTTGCTCGCCGTCCGCCCCTTGATCCGCCGCATGATCTCGCTCGGCGCCATCTCCGGCGGCGTCGACACCAGAATGTGCACATGATCTTTGCTGACCACGCCCTTGATGATCCGGATCTCGAACGCTTCGCAGGTTTGCTTCACCAGTTCCCGAACCCCCTGCTCCACGTCTCCCATCAGCAGCTTGTACCGATATTTCGTCACCCACACAAAGTGATACTCAATCTTGAAAACCGTATGGCTCCCATACCGATAGTCCATCTCACCCTCCGCCGCCTCGTCATCGATCCTCTATAATGGTCCCCGGATTTTGGACAGGTAAATAAGAGCCTGTCGAAAAACTCTTCATTGATTTTTCATGAAAATTTTCTGCGAAGCTGGCTTGAGGCCGGCTTAATCGGCAAAAAACCGGCTAGATGCCGGCTTCATGGTCATATAGATCAAATAGTTAGTTTTTATACAGGCTCTAAGGTAGTACTCTGCACGGGTAGGATCGCATGACGACGTGGAGACGAGCGATGCGGAGGAAAGTATTCAGTGCGGAGTTCAAGGCGAAAGTGGCGCTGGAAGCGCTGGCTGGCCGCAAGACGGTCAACGAGATCGCGGGGA
>WBUJ01000110.1 GCA_008933795.1 Candidatus Contendibacter sp.
GCGCGCTGGATTTCCTCCTTGGCCATGTCGCCCACCGACTCCTTGCGGACGCTCTCGATGGTGGACTTGATCGAGTAATACTGGACATACATCGGGATCACCCGCATCGCGACCAGGGCCACAGCCCCGATCAAGACCAGCAGCAACAGCAATCCGATCACGGACATGCCGCGCTGCCGTCCGTTCGCTTGTCGTTTCATCAGCGTGAATCGTCGCATTTTCGTATCCCCCTGTTCACCTACTTGATGCCATCGCCAATCCGACCGCATTGACCGCGCAAGGTAATGCAATCCCAGTTCATCCAGATAAAAAATGCCCGGCCGATCAGGTTTTCCTCGGGCAACGGCCCCCACACCCGACTGTCGCTGCTATTGTCGCGGTTGTCGCCCATCATGAAATAATGCCCGGCCGGCACTTGGTATTGCCAACCCATCGCCCCATCCGGCTCGCGGCGCGGCTGGACGACGGGCCGCATTATACCTAGCCCGTTGATCCAGCAACCGCCGGTCAGCGTCTGAATCCGATGCTGGATCTCGCCCAACTGTTCGGTAAATCCCTGGTAATTCGGCGCGGCGAGATTGCCGGGCAGCGGCGTCAGCGGTATTGGCTGGCCGTTGATGAAAAGTTGCTTTTCACGGCACTCCAGTCGGTCGCCGGGCAAACCCACCACTCGCTTGATATAGGCCACCGCCGGATCGGGCGGATAGCGGAACACCACCACATCGCCCCGTTGTGGCTGGCCGTTACCGATCACCTTGGTATTGAGCACCGGCAACCGCAAGCCATAGGCGAATTTGTTGACCAGGATGAAATCGCCCTTCAGCAGGGTCGGCACCATGGATTCCGAGGGAATCCGAAACGGCTCGACCACGCACGAGCGTAGCACCAGCACCGCCAGAATCACTGGAAAAAACGACTTCGACAGATCCACGTACCAGGGCAGCTTGACCGCGACCGCCGCCGCCGCGCCCGTCTCTCCCACGACCGGGACGCGGGTGCGGCGCGGCGCCAGCACCAGGGCATCCAGCAGCCAGATGCCGCCGGTCAACCCGGTCAGCACCACCAGAACAGCAGAAAAATCAATATTCATGGTTTGACGATCCGACGGCGCGACCGCGCTCGCTTCCTAAGAGTTCTTGTCGACCTGCAACACGGCCAGGAAGGCCTGTTGCGGGATTTCCACCTTGCCCACCTGCTTCATCCGCTTCTTGCCGGCTTTCTGCTTTTCCAGCAGCTTGCGCTTGCGGGTCACGTCGCCGCCGTAGCACTTGGCCAGCACGTTCTTGCGCAGCGCCTTGACCGTGGTGCGAGCGATGATCTGACTGCCGATCGCCGCCTGAATGGCCACCTCAAACATCTGCGAGTGAATCAGTTTCTTGAGTTTAACCGCGACTTCGTGACCCCGGCGCTGGGCTTGGTCGCGATGGACGATGGCTGACATCGCATCCACCCGGTCGCCGTTGATCAGCACGTCAAGCTTGACCAGCGGCGCGGCCTGAAACCGGTCGAGACTGTATTCGAACGAGGCAAAGCCTCGGCTGACCGACTTCAGCCGGTCAAAGAAATCCAGGACCACCTCGCTCAACGGCAATTCAAAACTCAGTTGCACCTGGCCGCCGGCGTAGTGCAAACCGCGCTGTGCGCCACGCTTTTCGATGCACAGGGTCATGATCGCGCCCAGATAATCCTGCGGCGTTAGAATGTGCGCCACGATGATCGGCTCGCGAATTTCGGCGATTTCGTTGGCCGGCGGCAGCTTGGCGGGATTGTCGATCTTCAGGACTTCGTTGCTGTTGGTCAGCACTTCGTAGACCACGGTTGGTGCGGTCGTCACCAAATCGAGGTTGTACTCCCGCTCCAGCCGTTCCTGGACAATTTCCATATGCAGCAGGCCCAGAAAGCCGCAGCGAAAGCCGAAGCCCATGGCCTGCGAGGTTTCCGGCTCAAAATACAGCGAGGCGTCGTTGAGGCGCAGTTTCTGCAACGCCTCGCGCAGGTTGCCGAAGTCGTCCGAATCCACGGGGAACAACCCGGCGAACACCCGGGGCTGGATTTTCTGGAATCCGGGCAACGGCTCCGCCGCCGGCCGGTCGGCTCCGGTGAAGGTATCGCCCACCGGCGCGCCGTCGATGTCCTTGATCCCGGCGATGATGTACCCTACTTCGCCGGCGCTCAGGCTGGGTTGCTCGCTGCGCTTGGGGGTGAAAATGCCGACCGATTCCACCTGAAAAGCCCGGCCGGTGGACATCACCTGAAGCTTCTGCCTGGGCGCGATCTGGCCGTCCACCACCCGCACCAGCGAGATCACCCCGACGAAGTTGTCGAACCAGGAATCGACGATCAGGGCCTTGAGCGGCCCATCCGGATCGCCCTGCGGGGCCGGAATGCGGGCGATGATCTCCTCCAGCAGTTCCGCCACTCCCAGGCCGCTCTTGGCGCTGACCCGCAGCGCGTGGCTGGCGTCGAGACCGATGATGTCGCCGATCTCGTGGGCCACCCGCTCTGGATCGGCCGAGGGCAGATCCACCTTGTTGAGCACGGGCAGCACTTCCAGGCGCTGCTCCATGGCGGTATAGCAGTTGGCGACGCTTTGCGCCTCGACGCCCTGGGCAGCGTCCACAACCAGCAGCGCGCCCTCGCAGGCGGCCAGCGAACGGGATACTTCGTAGGAGAAATCCACGTGCCCCGGCGTATCGATGATATTGAGTTGGTAGGTCCGGCCATCGCGGGCCGGATAGCGCAACGACACGCTTTGCGCCTTGATGGTGATGCCGCGCTCCCGCTCCAGGTCCATCGAATCGAGCACCTGCTCGGCCATCTCCCGCTCGCTCAGGCCGCCGCAGATTTGGATGAAGCGGTCGGCCAGCGTGGATTTGCCGTGATCGATGTGCGCGATGATCGAAAAGTTGCGAATGTGATCCATGAATTCCGCTACAGGGTCGGCCATCGGTCGCGTTCCACGCCATCCAGCGGCCACGGCCCAGAAAGAAAAGCCCCGCCCCCTCCGGACTTCGAGGCTCGCGAGTGCTCGGTCATGTTGGAAAGCGAGGGATTATAGCGTCATCGCCCCGAGGAAAGCATTTTCGCCCAATCGCCGCACCACCACCGGCTGAAACCGCGCATCGCCCCGCAACCGCCGGGACACAACGCGCGCCGCCAGGAACCCCAACGCCAGACCCACCGCGCCCGCCAGAATCACTGGTTCCTCGCCCGCGCCGGCGAACACGGCTTGCCCCAGCAGGGCGCCGGCCAGCAGTAGAATGATCGGCAACAGGTAGATCAGCAGCGATCCGCGCACCAGCGCGCCCTCGACCAGACCCACGATCACCGCGTCGCCCGGCCGCAACGGCAAGGTCGAAATGGCCCGCACCCGAACTTGTCGCTCGCCCCAGACTTTCGCCAGCGCCGCCGTGCCGCAACCGTCGCTGGCGGCGCACGCGCCGCAAGCCGACCGGCGTTGCGTTTCGACCCAGGCGTAGCCGTCGCCGGCTTCCACCACGACCGCCGGTTCCTCGATCATGGCTTGCCGGCCTCGGGCACGTACTGGACCGAGGCGGCGATGCGCTGTACGGTCGCGGCCGGCGCCTCGCCGACCACCAGCACTTGGTGGCCGTCGATCACCGCGCCAAAGGCGTTCATCGAGCCGAGTTGAGAGCCACCCTGCAACAACGGCGGATCTCCTTCCAGCCGTTCCAGAAACACCGAGATGGTTGCCAAGCCGTCGGCGAACACCAAGTGTTCGGTCGGGTGGCGACCGGACGCTTCAGTAAAGCGGTTGTGCGACACCTGGGTGAAACCTTCGGGCAACTGTTCCACCCGCCAGGCGGATTGCGTCACCGGCTCCCCCACGGGAACTCGGGCGCCATTGGCGTTCGAACCCATTTCCGGCGCGGCGCCTTCCGGAACCAAGGCCGGGGCTGCGAAAGCGGCATCGTCGATCCGCGGCTTGAGCTGTAAATCGGTGAACATCAGTTGCTCGATTGGCTGGCCCCGCTCGTCCAGCAACGCCGAACGCAGCACCAAGCCGTTGCGCCGATCCAGCCACAACCGGTAGCCGAACCGCCAAGCGTCGCGCGGCTTGATGGCGATCACCTGCGCCTCGAGGCCGGCGACGCGGTCCTCGCCCAGCATTTGCAATTCGTAGTGGCTTTCCAGCCGGCCCAGTTCCCGGGGAATGGACCAGGGGAAGGGCGAACGCCGGTAATCGCCACCCGCGAACGTGGCCTGCCGCTTTGGCGACAGGCAGACGACGTTGTTGTTCGTCGCCACGATTTCTCGCGGCGGACCGCTCAATGAAACCAACCGTTGCCGCTCGCCCCCGGTTCCACCGCCATGGATAATGCGCATGGCTTCCACGTAGGGTCCCTGCACGTAAATGAAGGTACCCTCGTAGTTCAGGGTTTGGGCGGAGTTCAGCATCCGCTCCAGCCAGTGCCTGGCGTCCTGCGTGGCGACTGGTTGCGTCCGGCCGACGGAGGGCAGCGATCCGGCGGCGATCGCCAGAACCGCGCAATACAGGAACCTGCGCTTCATGCGGGGTCTTAGCGATCGGGCTGATAACCAACTATGCGCACGTAGGGCAACATGCCGTGCATGCTGTTCTGGGACGCATAGCCGCTATGATTGACCAGATAACTGTTCAACCGCGTCTCGAACGGTTCGCCGACCGGGTTGGTTGACTGGGCAACCGCGACGGTCTGGATTGGAAGGGAAACAGCGGGGGTGGACAGAGCGGGAGTTGTAGCAGCGAATGGAGCGGCGAGTGGGAGCGCATCGGTCTGGTTCAGCTTGAGTCCAAACAGGGCCACCAGCGCCACCGAGGCGGCCAACGCGAAACCGGTGACCGGCTTGTACCAGGCGGGCAACGGCTTAGCGACCGATCGCGGCAAGGGTTCGGCTTCGATGGCTTGGCGGATGCGAGCGGCGAAATCGGTATCCAGCGCCGCCGGAACATGGTCCTGGATTACGTCGCTGATCAAATGATACCGTTCCCAACAGTCGCGCGCGTCGCCATCCCGACTCAGTCGGCGCAGGGCCAGATCGACCTCCCTATCCGCCAGTTCGTCGTCGACCATCGCCGAAAGCTGGCTTGCCGCGACAGGGACATCGTCGGCGGGGCGCGCCGATGGTAGTTCAGCCGTGTTATCAGCCATGACTCTATCCCGAAACTAATGCAGTAGTGGATGCAGTTTGGCGTCGATCGCTTCGCGCGCCCGGAAAATCCGGGAACGCACCGTGCCGATCGGACACCCCATGGTTTGGGCGATTTCCTCATAGCTCATTCCCTCGAGTTCCCGAAGGGTAATCGCCGTGCGCAAATCCTCCGGTAAATCCTCGATCGCCCGAAATACGGTCTCCGCGATTTCGTCCTTCAGCAACAACCGTTCGGGCGTTTCGTACTCTTTCAGCAAGGACTGGCCTTCGTATTGTTCGGCCTCGTGGGCGTCGATGTCGGAACCCGGCGGCCGACGGCCCTGAGCGACCAGGTAATTCTTGGCCGTGTTGATCGCGATCCGGTACAGCCAAGTGTAGAACGCGCTGTCGCCGCGAAAACCGGGCAGCGCGCGGTAGGCCTTGAGAAATGCTTCCTGGGACACATCCAGGGCTTCGCTGGGATCGTGGACATAGCGGGAGATCAGCTTGATGATCTTGTATTGATACTTGCGCACCAGCAGATCGAACGCACTTTTATCGCCTTTTTGCACCCTGTGGACCAGATCGCGGTCCAGATGACCCTCGCCCATCCGGGCAGACCCCTTTCGACTCAATGGCAATCTCCCTGCAACCATGACGGTAGACCAACGCCTGTTTCGTTAGTTCGCGTACTTGCCGGGATGTTATAGTGTGAGCAGGCGGCGGCGGGACAAACGCGAGACGCCATGGACCCGACCGCGCGATGCTTGTGCCCGCCACGATACCCCATTCACGGAACCGCTCACAAGCCATGACCACCTCTCCTTTTTCCACCGATATTCTGATCATCGGCAGCGGCGCCGCCGGCCTGAGCCTGGCGTTGCGCATGGCCGATGCCGCCCGCGTCGTGGTTTTGGCCAAGGGATCGCTGTCTGAAGGCAGCACTTATTATGCCCAGGGCGGCGTGTCGGCGGTGCTGGACGCCGGCGATTCCATCGAATCCCATCTGCAAGACACGCTGATCGCCGGCGCGGGCTTGTGCCATGCCGACGCGGTGCGCCTGACGGTGGAGCATGGCCGGGAGGTGATCGAATGGCTCAGCGCGCGGGGCGTCCCCTTCACCCGCGACCCCAGCGCCGAGCACGGCGCGGACTATCACCTGACCCGCGAGGGCGGCCACAGTCATCGGCGAGTGGCGCATGTCGCCGACGCCACCGGCCGCGCCATTCAAACCACGCTGGAGGCGCGCGCCCGCGAACATCCGAATATCACGCTGCTGGATCAGTATATCGCGGTGGATCTGATCACCCGCCGCAAGCTGGGTCTGGACGGCAACCGTTGCCTAGGCGCTTATGTGCTGGACCGCCGCGACGGTCAGGTTGAGGCCCTGGCGGCGCGCTTCGTGGTGCTGGCCACCGGTGGCGCCAGCCGGGTTTACCTGTATTCCAGCAACCCCGATGGCTCCACCGGCGATGGCATCGCCATGGCTTGGCGGGCGGGCTGCCGGGTGGCGAATCTGGAATTCATGCAGTTTCACCCGACCTGCCTGTATCACCCGCAGGCCAAGAATTTCCTGATTTCCGAGGCGGTGCGCGGCGAGGGCGGCTATTTGCTCTTGCCCGATGGAACCCGGTTCATGCGCCATTTCGACGTGCGGATGGAACTGGCTCCCCGCGACATCGTGGCCCGCGCCATCGACCACGAGATGAAGCGGCTGGGCGCGGAATGCGTGTATCTGGACATCAGCCACAAACCGGCGGCGTTCGTGCAGGAGCATTTCCCGAACATTTACGCCAAGTGTCTGGAATACGGTTTCGACCTGACCCGCCAGCCCATTCCGGTGGTGCCGGCGGCCCATTACACCTGCGGCGGGGTATTGACCGATTTGCGGGCGCGAACCGACGTGGCCGGCTTGTACGCGGTGGGCGAAGTCGCGTTCACCGGCCTGCACGGGGCCAACCGCATGGCCAGCAACTCGCTGCTGGAATGCCTGGTGTTCGCGGCGGCGGCGGCGGACGATCTCCATCCGCGCCTGGCGCGCGCCCCGGAGCCGCCCCCGCTGCCGGCCTGGGACGAGAGCCGGGTCACCGACTCCGACGAGGAAGTGGTGGTCAGCCACAACTGGGCGGAACTGCGCCAGTTCATGTGGGACTACGTGGGCATCGTGCGCACCAACAAGCGCCTGCAACGCGCCCAGCATCGGGTGGAACTGCTGTTGCGGGAGATCGGCGAGTATTACGGCAACTTCCGCGTTAGCGGCAATCTGATCGAACTGCGCAATCTGGCGCAGGTGGCGGATTTGATCATTCGCTGCGCCCTGGCGCGCAAGGAAAGCCGGGGCCTGCACTACACCCTGGATTATCCCCAGGCCAACGAGGCCACGCCGGTGCGAGACACGGTGCTGGTGCCGGGGAATTTCGCCGGAGCGGACGCACCGCCGCTTTGGGGAGAGCGAGTTCAAGGCTGATCCGCCCCGTCCTCGTCCCGCCGGGTCCGCAACCAGACCCGCAGCCGCCGCAAGGCTTGGGCGTCGGCGGCATCCGGCAACAGCGCCAGCGACCGTCGCCTGCCGCTTTCCAGCCGGAAATTGAGGATGACGACCAGTGGATGGGCGTAACCGCCGGTCAACCGGGCGCGATGAAGCGCTCCATCACCCATTTCCAGCCGCCAGACGCCATCCAGCCGTTCAATCCGCGCGATAAAGCTACGCCCTCGTCGATAGCCGTATTGCCACCCAAACCGGATCAGCGCCAGCGTGATGCCGGCGATCCATGCCGCTTTGATCCACAGTGGAAGGCTGCTCACGACCACGGCGACGCCCGCCAGGACGTGAGCGCTGCCGCTGCTGACGAGCAGAAGCCGCGAGGGGCGTAGTTCGATGCTCAAGGCGGCGAGGTTACGCAACTTTCCGATGGATGCGGCGTTCCCGGTCAAGCTTGGCGCCCCTGCGGATTCAGGTTTATAGCACTATACCGGTTGTGAAATTTCCCCTCCTTGGATAAAGAGGGGTGGCGCGTAGCGCCGGGGTGGTTTGAAAGCGGTGATTCCTCAAATCAGACAGGAGCGCCATTTTTAAAGAAAAGGGTCGGACCCACTTTCTATTCAATAAACTCCAGATAATTATCACGATTGATCAAATTCCATTTTGCATTCGGGTAGGCCGTTATCCACTCTTTTGGCGGGCGGTGTTTGCCCGTACCCCATTTAATCTCATATCCATATAGATGACCATCGCGTTCCTCGACCAGATCCAACTCTTTTTTTGTATAGGTGCGCCAGAAATAATTGTTAGCTGATTGCCGTAGATATTCCTGTCGTTTCAACCGCTCGATCACCAGATAATTTTCCCAGAGTTCGCCTGCATCATTGCGTAATTCGAGCAAATTAAAATTGTTAATCAGGGCATTCCTGACGCCGTTATCAACGAAATAATACCGGCTGTTTTTGGTGATTTCATTTCGCAGGTTACGACTGAAACCGCCAAGCTTTTGAATGACGAAGGCTTTTTCAAGCAGGTCAAGATAATGATCCACCGTGTTTTTGCTCATCCCCAGGCTGGCGCCAAGCTCCGTATAAGACACTTCCTTGCCGATCTGGAACGCTATCAGTTGCAGCAGTCGGCTAATCTTGGCGGATTGCCTGATGCCCTCCAGTTCGAGAATATCCTTGTACAGGTATGAAGAGACCAGTTCCTTCAGATACCGCTCCCGCTCGCGGTTATCCTCCAGCAGTACGATTTCAGGATAGGCTCCATAGATCAGACGGCTTTCCAAGCGCGCTGCCGTTTCGTGGCGTTGTTCGATGGTGGTGAGTTCCAGTTGAGCGAGGGGATACTGAACCAGGGTGATTTTTCTTCCGGTCAGAGGCTCTCCGATACCGCGCGCCAGATCGAAGGATGATGACCCGGTAGCCACAATGCGGATATCGGGAATATGATCGACGATCAGTTTGAGATTTAGTCCAATGTTCTGGACCTTTTGGGCCTCGTCAACGACCAGGAGACGGTTGTTTCCAACAAAAGCTTTCAACTTCTCGGTGGATTGGGATGAGAGATACCCCTGAATGATAATGTCCTCTCCATTCACCAGCAGACAGGGTTCGGTTTCCCCCTTCAGAAATTCGTTGAGGAGCGTCGTCTTACCGGTGCGTCTGGCGCCATAAATGACCACCACCTTGCCAGGCTTCAATGAACTTCTGAGGTTTTCAAGCTGACGCTGGGATATGTACATTATAATTTCGTCAATAAACTGACTGAATTATAGATTTATTCTTGCTGAATGCAACCCCCCTCGCAAAAGGGGCCAGACACCTTTTGCCTAATCCGGGTCCACGCCCAACTGTCGCAACCGTTCCGCCAACCGCTCGGCGCGTTGCTGGGCCGCTCGGCGCGTTGCTGGGCCGCTTCGGCTTCGGTAAGCAACATCGCGCTTCCCGGGATAAACCAGCGCATCCAGACCGCGTCGATACCCTGGTAAGCCATTGAAAAAAATACCCTCACCGCCAACTTTCCGGATCATTACCGGACATACCTTGCAAATTTTAATAAGCTGTTAAAATATGTAAGGTATGTACGCTCGACTCGCTACCACCCGCCTCCGCCAGCTTGCTGGCCAGTTTCCTGCCGTCCTGATTCTGGGCGCGCGCCAGGTCGGCAAGACGACTCTGGCCCGGCTGACCTTTCCCGATCTGCCTTATTGTGATCTGGAAGATCCCGCCACCCAGGCGCTGTTTGCCGAAGATCCACGCTTTCAACTGGAGGCGCGCGCCCGGCCCGGTATGATCCTCGACGAGGCGCAACAAATACCGGCGCTGTTTGCGGCTCTACGCGGCGCGATTGATGCTGATCGGCAAGCGATGGGCCGGTTCATCGTCCTGGGTTCTGCTCAGCCGGCGCTGGTGCGTCAGGTCGCCGAGAGTCTCGCCGGGCGGGTCGGCATTCTGGAGTTGGCCCCGCTGACTTGGCGCGAAACGGCGCCGGTCGGAGAGGTCGGCCAGGAACCGGATTACCGGCCGTTGTGGCTCAGCGGCGGGTTCCCGGATGCCTACACCGCTCCCGCCAGGGGCGGCCATTTCCGCGACTGGTGGGAATCCTATCTGCGCACCTATATCGAGCGGGATTTGCCGATGCTGGGCGTGGCGGCCGAACCCTTGCTGATGCGCCGCCTGCTCACCATGCTGGCTCACGCGCAGAGTGGCCTGGCCAACTACAATCAGTTGGCAACTGCTCTGGGCGTGGCCAACCGGACGGTGCAGCGCTATGTGGATATTCTGGAGCAAAGCTTTCTGTTGCGCCGCCTGCCGCCGTATTTCCGCAATATTGGCAAGCGCCTGGTGAAAGCACCCAAGCTGTATTTGCGCGATACCGGCCTGTTGCATCATTTGTTGAATATCGACTGCCTGGAGGCGCTCGAAAACCATCCGATTCGCGGGGCGAGCTGGGAAACGTTCGTGCTGGAGGATTTGCTGCGGCGCGAAACGATCACGTTTCCGCACGGCCAGACGCATTTCTGGCGAACCGCCAGCGGTGCTGAAGTGGATTTGCTGCTGGAGCGGGGCGGCGCGCTGCACGCCGTCGAGGTGAAAACCGCCCGCGCCACCTCGCCCTATCTAGCGCGTGGGCTGAAAGCCATTCTGGAAGACACCGGCGCCATCAGCGCGACGATCATCGATCAGGGCAAGGACGCGGAACCGCTGGCGGCCGGAATCAGCCGCCGGGGTTTTGCCCTCTCCGACGACTGGCTGCCGCCAGGAATGCAAGATAGTTAAACCCTCGTCGACCTGCGGTAGAGGGATAGGGATAACAGCAACAGCTCGCCGCTCACGTAGCGGCCGAACATTCCAAATCACCGGCTCGCCGGGCTACGGCATCTCTCCTCGAATTTCTCCTCATCATCCTGGGTATTTCAGGATGATCCGCCAGTCTGAACCTGATAATGTAATTTTTTTAAGACGTTCTTTGCTTTTCTTGTTCCCTGAGCCAGCTTATTTTTTCCATTGATAGTTGCATTTATAGTACTGTTGACACATGGGGGGGGTAAAGTAACATTTGATAATAGGATTTAACGTCGAAAGAAAAATTCACGCGATTTCAGTTAGTGAGCGAGAGATTTATGTCGCCTGAAACCGAACCGTCATCACTTATAACAAGAAGAAATATCATGCCGAACACCAGCCAGATTCAAAATCCCCAAGGCTTCGCACAGGACTTCCTGAAGTACTATTTCGCCAGCGGCTTCGGGGGGATGCAAAAGCGCGACCTCGACACGCTGGTGTTTGGCCTGCTGCTCAAGTACGGGGCGTTCGGGGGTTCAGCCGACGCGCCAGACGTAACCGAAATTTCCTTCCAATTGGGCATCAGCCCTGCCCGCGTTCGGAACCTGCTGCGCGACGCGCAGTTGCGTTATCTGCAATACGACGAGCACGAGGCGAAAGTCCGATTTATCAAGCTGTTTGAATCAGCGCGCTTCGAGCAAAAAGACTCCTAGGTCACGTTCAGCGTTTCCGATCCTCTGTTACAGCAGTATTTCGCACGTTGGTTGAACAAAGTTCATGGTTTCTCTGATGCTGCATTCAACCCAAATCTGATTAGAGTTTCTTTCGATGCCTTAGCTGATGTTTTCCTGTTATTGAATAATCATGATCAAGGCGCTTTGGATAAATTTGAATCAAGAATACGCGCCTTACCTACGACTGATTTGCCTCTTCCCCCCGAGCCTGTTAGTGATTCTCCAAAGCCTTTTGATATTAAAGACTTTATTATCTCCGTGCTTAAGATTTTGGGAACTGGAGTAGCAACTGAACTCGGGAAACAGGCTGTCATTGAATCTATCAAGTTTCTTTTGCAAAATTGACTTGAAATTTCAAGTCGGCTCTTTGCAAAACTCCATAATACGAAAAGACTGGAGGTTTCATTCCATGCATCATCGCCTGCTGTCGTTGATTTCTCTATTCTTCTTTTTGCTGGTCTTGGTGCTTGGCAGTCTGCCGCTCTCGACCGCAACCGCTCAGGATTCCGCAATCGGTTTGTTGAAACAGATGATCGCTACCGCTGCGGATAACGGCGGGGTCGGGCGTGCCGAGGAGCTTAATGCGCTGAAGCAGCAGATCGCCGTGTTACCAAAACCAGCGCGTGGCGATACCAAAAAGGCGCAGGAAGCCAATGCAAAGGGTTTGGAAGCGATCAAAGCCGGGCAACCCGAATTGGCCAAGCAACAATTTCAATCCGCTTATCAGCTCGATGCCGCTAATGCGGAATACAGTGGCAACCTGGGGTTTGCGTATCTCAAGACTGGCGATTTGAAAGCTGCGCTTAAAGCTTTTTCGACAGCGTTGTCGCTGGCGCCGGGACGGGCTTCATCGTGGGCGAATCTGGCTGAAGTTTACGCCCTGCAAGGCCAACAGCGAGAAGCCGTGGCCTGTTATGCGCTGACCTTCCACTTCTCGCAAAATCAGAACAAGACCCGCGAGTTTTTGCAGAAACAGACTGTTTCCGCTGACGATCCCAAGATACAACAAGCCGCGCAACAAGCCTTGCAGTTGAGTTTGATTCAGGGCAGCGGGGGAACTATCGCTGCCGCACCCGCCGAAGATTTGCTGGACGCACCATTACCGCCCGCCGCGCCTGCTTCCCGGTCATTAGCTGCCGCGCCCCCGCCGGCTCCTATGCCTGCTGCGTCGCCAGTGGTTGTCACAACTCCACCTGTTCCCCCGCCCACCACGCCGCCGCCGGTTGTGGCTGCGACTCCGCCGGTTGCTGCGCCTGCACCGCCGCCGGTCGTTGCTGCGCCAGTTGCTGCGCCCGCACCTAATGGAATCCAAACGGTAGTCAGTGAGGGACTGGGTACCGATGTTCCGAGTGCGGCGCAGAATGCGGCGCAGAATGCTTTGACCAATGTGGTCGGCTCCTTTATGGATAGTAACAAGATGTTGGAAAAGCGTGTCGAAATCCAGGATGGGGTTCGCTCTCAGACTTCTCGTATTGACACGAATATTAAGGAATATTCCCAAGGATCAATTCAGCACTTCGAGGTACTTCAAGTCTCGGAACAGGCTGGTCTTACTAAAGTTACTGCAAAAGTGTCGGTTCGTATTGATGACTTCAAAGCCTTCATCAAGAAACTTGCCGAAGGGAAAACAGATGTCGAAGCTGGATTATTTTCCTCGCTTGCTACCGAGAAAAATCAAAAGGTGAATCTGGAAAAAATCATTATTGATTTAGTAAACCCAGTCGTGAAAGGTGAAGTCTCTCGATTTGAGATCGGAAAGCCGATTACTGTCGCCGAAGCGAAAAAAGAAATTAGAAATAGGTATATTGCTGGACAAAAAGAACGTGGATATGCAGAAGATAGCATTAACCGCTCTGCGGAAGAGTACTTAGAATCGCTCGATAAATTTGTTGCAAAAAGGCACCCAAATTTAGTTGTTTATATTCCTGCTAAAGTTGTTCTGGATCAGGGGTTTTACGAGAATGCACTTAAAACACTCGAAAACACTGCTGGGGGTAAAAGCAAATTTAAAAATTCCAATGATGCGAGTTACGGGGAAACATCTCGTATTGATACAACTTTAGGATTGGGTGAGATACAAGGCACCTCACTAAAGGTTAGTGTTTACATTTTAAAAGGCATTTATCAACAATTAGTTAAGGAACTTCCTTGGTTTGAGTATAGAAGAAACTCTTTCGAAACATGTGGGGTCTTGGTAGATTCTTGTAAAAGTGATAGAAAAACAGTGATACCACTTCTTGGTATTGAAGTAATTGATTCTACTGGAAATGTTATTAAATCATATGATATTGAGCCGAAAAATTCAGAAAAAAATGTTTGGGTTATTTCGGATTTCAGATTTCTTAGCCCAGCATGGAACCTTTTAGTTTGGCCAATAGATTTAGGTGACTGTTGCGGAACTCTAATTATTATGCGAAATCGAGAATTCGGTATTTTGATGGCACTGGATGAGCCAACGCTCAAAAACGCCAAGGAGATAAAATTAAAGCTGATACCACATTGATTAAAATGCCGCTAATTTTGAATAAAGGGCCAATCAATAAATCTTTGACATTTGGAGTAAAGCAATGAAAAAATCCATAATATCCATAGCGATCCTTGCTCTGCCAATGATTGCTCACGGTGCCGGCTGCGAAGACTACCCCTACTCTGATGGCATGAATCCCCCCGAGGACGTCGCGGGAGGCACCAAGCTTATGGCCACGGCCACCGCTTCGGTGAGCTTCGATGATGCCGACTCCGTGCGCGACGCCAAGGATGAGGCGACTCTCCTCGCCAAGGCGGTTTTAGCCAAGTTCATGACAGAGGGCATTAAAAGCGATGAGGAGATAAACAGGTTGGT
>WBUJ01000111.1 GCA_008933795.1 Candidatus Contendibacter sp.
CCCATACCCCCTATCCAAACCGCTATCGTAGTAGTAGCCATCATCCCCGGGTAGGGTGGCGCATCCTCCAAGCACCAGCGCGCTGCTCAAGCCCAAAAGAATAAAACGCAGTATTTTCCGCATCATTGCTCGATCTCCTTCCTGGTTTGGGCGTGGTTTAGATCACCATCATCGTCTCCAATCCGGGACACTCTCACTTCCCCAATCCGGTCTACCGCCTCTACCACCACCCGGGTGCGTGGCGCGCCAGATATCGCGCACGTTGACATACCATACGCCACGGCGGAACCGGCCCACGCTTCCCAGATCGACCCATCCCCAGTCGGAGCCGACCTTGATCTTGTAACTCGGACGAACTTTGATCCGATCCTCGTCCACGGCCAGAAAGGCGGATTCTCCCGACTCAATCTCCCAGGAATCGCCGATCCGCTCCCGTTGGTGCGTCCACATGGTGACGCTAACCGCGTCTCGCCAGTCGTTGGTGACCCGAATCTCACCGCGTGGCCCATCGCCGGAGTATTCCGGTTCGAATTGCGGGAAATCGGCCTGCGCTAAGACTCCGCCCGGAACCAGGAACAGCGCGGCCACTAAGATAACGAAAACACGCACGATCTTCGCCATGTACGGATTCCTCTGATTCGATTGTGAAGTGGCTGCACATTCAAGACGCAATATCCTTAATTAAGTCTGAATGCAGGTACGTTTAACGCGGTCTCGCGGCGGCTCTATCTTCAGGACTGCGAGCCACTCTCGGCCCGTTCCCGCTCCCGTGTCCGCGCCCAAGCTGGGCGAGCCAGCAATCGCGCCGCGTAAGCCGTCAGATAATCGTGCTCCAGTGGCAGTTTAAAAGCCTGCGCCCACGCCAGAGTATGGGCGATCAGGATATCGGCGACAGCGAAGCGGTCGCCAACGATGAATTCCCGCCGGCCCAGACCCAGCGCCAGCACCTTGGCCGCCACCGCGAATTCCCAGCGCGCGGTGTCGAGCACCGCTGGAACCCGCCGGTGCTCGGGCAGGGCGAACGTGTGCTTGGCCAGGGTCCACAGGGGCTGTTCCAGCTCGCTCATGACAAAATAGCACCACTGATCGTGATGGGCGCGTTCCGGCGAACCAACCGGCGGCGTCAGCCGGGACGCGGGGAAAAGGTCGCCGATGTAGGTGCAGATCGCCGCCGACTCGGTCAGCACCATCTCGCCATCCACCAGGGTCGGCACCTTGCCGCCGGGGTTGAGCGCCAGATACTCCGGTTTCCAGCCGGCGCCCGCTCGTAGATCGACCGCGATGTACTCATACTCCGCGCCGGTTTCTTCCAGCGTCCATAGCACCCGGCTGGACCGGGTATTCGTGCAACCGTAAACCGTCAACATGATCGAAGCGCCTCCTCTTGGGTTGCTGGGTTACGACTTAATTTCTCGCTGGCGCCGGCTGGCGGTTTTGGCCTCCCCCTCGACGGGACTGGTCCTGGCGCTCCTGGGCGTTTTCTCGCCCGCTTCCGCCCTGCCCGGCACCGGGCGCTTCCTGGCGCGTTCGGGCTCGGACGGACCAAGACGGCTGATATTCAACGGATACTGCCGCACCCGCACCTTTTTGAGATGCTGAAAGATTTCTTCCGGCATACCGGCGGGCAAATCCACGGTGCTGTAGTCGTCGTGAATCTCGATGCGGCCGATGTAGCGGCTTTCGATGCCGGCTTCGTTGGCGATCGCACCCACGATATTCTGCGGCGTCGCGCCGTGCTGGTGGCCGACGTCGAGCCGGTAGCGCATCACCTCGAAATCAACGGGTTCCCTGGGCCGTTCCCGCCGCCGGCTGGGCCGGTCGTCCGGCTCGGCGCGGTCGCGCGCCTCGTCCGCCAGCTTCGGGTGAACCGGCTTCACGTCGGCCTCCACTGGTAATTGCAGCGGGCGGTCGCGCTGCATCAGGTACGCCAGCGCGGCGGCGATGTCTCCGGCGCTAATATCCTGCTCCTGCTCGATCTGGCCGACTACCTCCTGAAAAAAGCTCAGTTCCTGGGCGGCCAGGGTATCGAGGATTTTCTGTTTGAACCGGTTCAGACGGTGGCCGGCGATGGTGGCCTGGGATGGCGGCTGCATCGGCGTGATCGGCTGGCGGGTCGCCTTTTCGATGACGCGCAGCATCCGCATCTCGCGGGGCACGACGAACAGAATGGCCTCGCCCCCCCGCCCCGCCCGGCCGGTGCGGCCGATGCGGTGGATATAAGCCTCGGTATCGGAGGGGATGTCGTAATTGATGACGTGGCTGATCCGCAGCACGTCCAGCCCCCGCGCCGCCACGTCGGTCGCGACCACGATGTCGAGGCCGCCGCCGCGCAACTGTTCGATGGTCTTCTCACGCAGCGCCTGGGTCATGTCGCCGTGCAAGGCGGCGCTGGGATAGCCTCGCGCCTCCAGCCGTTCCGCCAACTCGGTGGCGGCGATCTTGGTGCGCACGAAGATCAGAACCGCGTCGGTATCCTCCACCTCCAGCACGCGGGTCAGGGCATCGAGCTTGTGCTGGACCCCGACCTGACAGTAGCGTTGCCGGACGGTGGCGACGGTGGCGGTACGGGTCTGAATCTTGACTTCCCGAGGCTCGCGCAGGTGGCGGTGCGCCACCCGCCGGATCGGTTCGGGCATGGTGGCGGAAAACAGGGCGATCTGCCGTTCGGGTGGGGTGCGTTCGAGGATCCAGTCCACGTCCTCGATAAAGCCCATCCGCAGCATTTCGTCGGCCTCGTCCAGCACCACGCTGCGCAAGCCGTCCAGCGTCAGGGTTTCCCGGCGCAGATGATCCATGATCCGGCCCGGCGTGCCGACCACCACATGCACGCCTCGCCGCAGATGGCGAAGCTGGAGGCTCATGCTCTGGCCGCCATAAATGGGCAGGACATGAAAGCCGGGTAAATGGCGGGCGTAGCTTTGGAACGCCTCGGCCACCTGGATAGCCAGTTCGCGGGTGGGGGTCAGCACCAGCACCTGCGGCTGGCGGTCGGTCAAATCCAGCCGTTCCAGCAACGGCAGGGCGAACGCGGCGGTCTTGCCGGTGCCGGTTTGCGCTTGGCCGATCAGGTCGTGGCCGGCGAGGAGGTGGGGGATGCAGGCGGCCTGGATCGGCGATGGGGCTTCGTAACCAACGTCCTTCAGCGTCTGGAGCAGCGGGGGCGAAAGCGCCAACTCTTCAAATTGAATGATGGGGGATGACATGCCAAACAGTACCTTGCGAGGAGGGTGCTTGCGGAGGGCGAGCACGGACAGAGATGCGGAAAAACGGGCGCCGCCTCGGCGAGAGGCTTCAAACCAAACCAGCGGCGACCCGCCGCCGACGGCGAAACTTGGCGATGATATGCCAGCGCCAGAATAGATGGGCAATGCAAAAGGTCAGGATGCCGGCCACTACGGCGGTCGCCATCGAGCCGACCAACAAGGGCAGGCCCACCGCGCCGGCTTGTCGCAATAACCAGTCCAGCGAGGGTTCAAACGTCCAGGGTTCCGGCGACCGCCCCAGCAGCCAAGCGCCAAAGTGGTAGTTGGCGAAGGCGATGGGCGGAACGGTCAGCGGATTGGTGATCCACACCATGGCCACCGCCACCGGCAAATTAAACCGCAACCAAGTGGCGGTCGCGGCGGCCAGCAGCATCTGCCAGGGAATCGGGACAAAGGCGAAAAACGCGCCCATCGCCAATCCGCGCACGGTATGGCGACGACCGAAATGCCATAGACGGGGGTCGTGCAACAGGTCGCCCAGAAAGCGCAGATTCTTATGGGCGCGCAGCGCCTGGGGATCGGGCAGATAGCGTTGAAAGAAGCGTTTCATGGTTAAATTTGGCTGGGACCGATCATTAAGCGAGGGTTTTGACCCGAGGGCGCCGGGAAAAATTCGGGTGGCCGCATGATGACTAAAGACTATAACGCCGTTGCCGGGGCGCTGGCTATTGCGCGGACGGCATTCAACGCGGCGCAAACTCGAAGGAATCATGGAGTAACTGTTCCGCCGGCAAGCCTTGGGTGGCGAAAACCGGCTTAGCGGCTTCGATCATCGGCGGTGGGCCGCTCATATAAACCTCGTAACCGCTCAGATCGGGATAATCGGCGGCGACCGCTTCGTGTACCCAGCCGGTGCGCCCTTGCCAGCCATCCTCCGGGCGCGGCTCCGACAGCACCGGGGTATAGCGGAAGCGCGGATGTTCCGCCACCCACTGGCGCGGCAGTGCGTCCAGATACAAATCCACCTTCGCCCGCGCGCCCCAGTACAGATGCAGCGGACGCATCAGCCCGATGTGGAAAGCGTGTTCCAACATGCCCTTCAACGGTGCGAAGCCGGTGCCGCCGCCTATCAGGATGATCGGCCGCAGCGAATCCTCGCGCAGGAAAAACGTCCCCAGCGGCCCCTGGAAACGCAACAGCGCCTTGTCCTTCATCTTGTCGAATACGTAATCGGTAAAGAAGCCTCCCGGTACATGCCGCACGTGCAGTTCCAGCAACTCGTCGGCGTGGGGCGGATTGGCCAGCGAAAATCCCCGCCGCCGACCATCGGCCAGCAGGATGTCCACGTACTGCCCAGCCAGGAATTGCAGGCGCTCGGTATTGGGCAGCTTGAGATAGAGCCGCATCACGTCCGGCGCCAGCAGTTCCCGCCGCTCCACCCGGCACGGCAGAATTCTGACCGCGATGTCGCCGCCGGCCTTGATCTCGCGCGCCTCGATCACCAGATCCGAACACGGCCGCGCCTGGCACAACAGCACCTTGCCCTCGGCCTGGTCGCGCTCGCTCAGACCGGGCGGACGGCCATTGGGATAGCCCACTTCGCCCGCCTGGATCGTGCCCATGCAGGAGCCGCAGGTTCCGTTGCGACAGCCGTAGGGCAGCACGCTGCCCTTCTCGCGCAGGGCGGCGTCCAGTACCGACTCGTTTTCCGCGACCTGGAATTCGTGACCGCTGGGCTGAATGGTGATGTGATAGGACATGGTGGTTCGATCTCCACAGCAATGGTTAAAGCGGGATGATGATTTTACCCATCGAGACCCGTTGGCCGACAGCGGACGGAGGGCAACCATGGCAAGTAGCGCAATTCCACTCCTTTTTGAAAAATAAAGCCCTAAATACGAAACAGAAAAGGCCGGACATCCACAGTCAGTCGTGAAAGCTCGGCTTCGTTGTGCGCAAGAAGCTCATGTCTCCATAACTGATATCTACCCTCGGCGCACTCCGTCGCCAAAGTGTTGCCGATGGTTTCAAAGCTCATTTTGCAGGAACCGCGCAATTTCTCTGGTTCCGATCTCACACCCAAACAATAAACCCGGTTTTTGATCTGTTTGGGTATGCTGTCCCGCACGATCCGGTCTCGCCCCGTAATGTCATCGTCAAAATCGATCAGCAGCAACAGCCGTCGTTCCTTAAATTTTTCAAGCTGGCAATCCTTGAGCTTTGCCAGAACTTTCCCCCAGCCTCCGGCTGGTGGTAGCACTTGGATATTGCGTTGAAGCAACTGCTGGTTTATTAAAAAGCCGTTGATGATTTCCCGATTTGCATCATCCTCTGGCAATATCTGAAGATGCGCAACGTACCTGTTGCTCATAAAGCAATGTCACCGGCAATCCATGCTTGAACTAAATCCTCACTTTTCGGCAGTTCTTCAAGCAACCGGATGAGGGTGGGTTCCAGGTGGTTTTTTCTATCCAGCACCCAAGTATTTTCACTGGAAAACCGGCGGATGGCTTCCGGGTTATGCGAGGTCATCACAACCTGGCCGCCTTGTTCAAACGTTCTGCGCAATTCCATCACGAAATGGCCTACCTCGGAAAGCGACAGAAAATTGTCCGGTTCATCCCAGAAACAGAACAAAGGCCCGTAAGCTTTGTTAGCCGCTACAACGACGGCGCTTAGGAAGAAACATTTCTCGCCCGCCGAAAGCGCGCCAAAGGGTAACAGGAACTTTGCCTTGTCCGATACGAATTGCGTCAGTAACCGCTTGGCTTCCTTGCCAAGTATTTCGTTTCTGAAGTCGAAAAAATCCGGCATCACATCGCGCAAATAGTCGCTGATGGTGCTGTAAGCCGCTGGGTATTGCGATAACAGGCCCGAAAGCCAGTCCCCCAGATTGGAACCATCCTGTAAAGGTTGCAAGCTTTCCTCGGTCGACTCGCCAGAAATGGATTGAGGTATGGGGGATAAAATCACCATTTGCGCAAGCCAGTTTTTGAAAATGCGCAGAGGATCCATTTCCGATAGATCCTGAATCAGGGGCAATGCGATCAAATGCCAATCCACGGAGAATCGCGCTTCATTGCGGTCAGGCGAGTTTCTGGGCAAGGAAACCTGTGCCTGCTGGCGCGTGTACACTGGACGCCCATCGACTTCCAATCGCTCTTCCAGCACACGTAGTTGCTTGAATTTTTCCGGGAGCTCCAGAGCAAGACTGTATAGATATAGCCCACCACGCAGCACAACCTCGATCTCAAAGCGGATTGGCGCTTCCGATCTTCCATAGGAAAAATCGCTGGGCGTGACCAGTTGTCCGACCCGATTGATCCCGCGTCCCAACTTTTGGAAAACACCCAAGGCATCTCCCACCGTCGATTTGCCCGACCCGTTTCCACCGATCAGCAAGCTGGAGGAGATACCTTTCAAGTTGAACTCAAAATTCTCGAAGCACCTGAAATTGTGGACATACAATCTTTGTAGCATGGCCTGATTTCCCGTGGTTTATTCGGTTTTATACCAAAGTGACTTTCCGGCCTACAACCCCAACTCCCCCCACAACTTATCCACCCGCTGTTTCACCTCCGCGCTCATCGCGATGGGCCGGCCCCATTCGCGCGTGGTTTCACCGGGCCATTTATTCGTGGCGTCAAAACCGATTTTCGACCCCAGCCCAGACACCGGCGAGGCGAAGTCCAGATAGTCGATGGGCGTATTCTCGATCACGACCGTATCCCGCGCCGGGTCCATGCGCGTCGTCATGGCCCAAATGACATCCTTCCAGTCGCGGGCGTTCACGTCCTCGTCTACCACGATCACGAACTTGGTGTACATGAACTGGCGCAGGAACGACCAGACGCCGAGCATCACCCGCTTGGCGTGCCCCGGATACTGCTTGCGCATCGACACCACCGCCAGCCGGTAGGAACAGCCTTCCGGCGGCAGATAAAAGTCCACGATTTCGGGAAACTGCTTTTGCAGGATCGGCACGAACACCTCGTTCAGCGCCACGCCGAGAATGGCCGGCTCGTCCGGCGGGCGACCGGTATAGGTGCTGTGATAAATGGGATTTTCGCGGTGGGTGATCCGCTCGATGGTGAACACCGGGAAGCGATCCACCTCGTTGTAGTAGCCGGTATGGTCGCCGAACGGTCCTTCCAGCGCGGTCTCGCCGGGGGCGATATGGCCCTCCAGCACAAACTCGGCTGAGGCCGGCACCTGCAATTCGTTGCCCAGACATTGCGCCAGTTCCGTTCGTGACCCGCGCAGCAACCCGGCGAAGGCGTATTCCGACAGCGCGTCCGGCACCGGCGTCACCGCCGCGAGAATGGTGGCTGGATCGGCGCCCAAGGCCACGGCGATGGGGAACGGCTCGCCGGGCCGGGCTTGTTGCCATTCGCGGTAATCCAGCGCTCCACCCCGCTGCGCCAGCCAGCGCATGATGACTTTATTGCGATCGATCACCTGCTGGCGGTAGATGCCCAGATTCTGCCGGGGCTTGTTCGGTCCCCGCGTGACCACCAGCCCCCAGGTGATCAGCGGCCCGGCGTCCTCCGGCCAGCAGGTTTGAATGGGCAACCGCGACAAATCCACGTCCGGCCCCTCGATCACCCGTTCCTGGCACGGCGGGCGGTTAATCTTCCTCGGCGCCATGTCCAGCACTTTCTTGAAAACCGGCAACTTCTCCCAAGCGTCGCGCAAGCCCTTGGGCGGCTCGGGCTCCTTCAGAAACGCCAGCAGCTTGCCGACCTCGCGCAAGGCCTCCACGTCGTCCGCACCCATGCCTAGCGCCACCCGGCGCGGGGTGCCAAACAGGTTGCCCAGCACCGGAATGGCATGGCCCTTGGGGTACTCGAACAGAAGCGCGGGACCGCCAGCGCGCAGCACCCGGTCGCAAATCTCGGTCATTTCCAGCTTCGGATCCACGGCGACCGCGATGCGCTTGAGTTCGCCGAGCCGCTCCAGTTGGCTAATGAAATCGCGCAAATCCCGGTATTGCATGGAAAGCCTCTCGCAGGGTCATCGCCGTCATGCCGGCCGTGGGTTCGCATTTTAACAGCAAACCGTCGCCACCCTCGGCGGCGATGCGGTGGCAGGTCCGACTTCGACAACTACACTTGAAAAGTTTGCGCCCGGCGCGCTGATTGAAACCCCAGGAGGCGACATGAAATTCCTGCTCCGCGTCTCGGCGGCCATCGACGCCCTCAACACGGCGATCGGCCGCTGGATGACCTGGCTGATCCTGTTCTGCGTCCTGACCAGCGCCCTGACCGCCACCCTGCGCTACGCGTTCGACAAGGGATCGAACGCCCTGCTGGAATCGCAATGGTTCATGTTCGGGCTGGTGTTCCTGTTCTGCTCGGCCTGGACCCTGCGGGAAGGCGGCCACGTTCGCATCGACATCCTGTCCTCCAAGTTGCCGCCGGTCGCGCGGATCTGGATCGACATCCTGGGCGGCTTGCTGTTCCTGCTACCGGTCTGCCTGCTGATTGCCGTGGACTCCTGGAACTTCTTCCTGATCGCCTACCAGACCAACGAGCGATCGTCGAATCCGGGCGGGCTGATCTGGTGGCCGATCAAGCTGGCAATTCCGGCCGCCTTCATCCTGCTCAGCCTGCAAGGTCTGTCCGAGACCATTAAGAACATCGCGGTGCTGACCGGTCACCGGCCCATGCCCGAGTTTAAGGGAGGTCATTGACATGGACGAATTCCTGATCGCCAACATGGCGCCGATCATGTTTTCGGCGCTGTTGGTGTTTCTGCTGATCGGCTATCCGGTCGCGTTCTCGCTGGCGGCGGTCGGCATGGCCTTCGGCCTGCTGGGCATCCACCTGGGCCTGCTCACCCCTAACCTGCTGCAAGCGTTCCCGGACCGGGTGTTCGGCATCATGAAGAACGAAATCCTGCTGGCGATTCCGTTTTTCACCTTCATGGGGCTGGTGCTAGAGCGCAGCGGCATGGCCGAGGACCTGCTCGACACCATCGGCCAGTTGTTCGGCACCGTCCGCGGCGGGCTGGCCTACGCGGTGATTTTCGTCGGCGCCCTGCTGGCCGCCACCACCGGCGTAGTGGCGGCCTCGGTGATCGCCATGGGCCTGATCTCGCTGCCGATCATGCTGCGCTACGGCTACGACAAGGCGCTGGCCTCCGGGGTGATCGCCGCCTCCGGCACCCTGGCGCAGATCATCCCGCCCTCGCTGGTGCTGATCGTGATGGCCGACGTGCTCGGCCGCTCGGTGGGCGACATGTACAAGGGCGCCTTTATCCCCGGCTTCATTCTGACCGGGCTGTACGTCGGCTGGGTATTGCTGAACGCCATTTTTCGCCCGCACGTCGCCCCGGCCCTGCCCCTGGAAGCCCGTACCTTGCGCGGCTGGGCGCTGGCCTGGCGGGTGGTGGTGGCGATGATCCCGCCGCTGTTGCTGATCTTCCTGGTGCTCGGCAGCATTTTCATCGGCTGGGCCACCCCCACCGAGGGCGGCGCGCTGGGCGCGGTCGGCGCGCTGGCGATGGCGCTGGGCAAGGGCAAGCTGAACCGCAAGCTGCTGGTCGAGGCCATGACCGCCACCGCCAAAATCACCAGTTTCGTGATCTTCATCCTGATCGGCTCCAGCGTGTTCAGCCTAGTGTTTCGCGGCGTCAACGGCGATCTGTGGGTGGAGCACCTGCTGCTCGACCTGCCCGGCGGTCAGTTGGGTTTCCTCATCGTGGTGAACACCCTGGTGTTCCTGCTGGCGTTCTTTCTCGATTTCTTCGAGATCAGCTTCATCATCCTGCCACTGCTGGCGCCGGTGGCGGAGAAGCTGGGCATCGACCTGGTCTGGTTCGGCATCCTGATGGGCGTGAACATGCAAACCTCGTTCATGCACCCGCCGTTCGGCTTCGCCCTGTTCTACCTGCGCAGCGTGGCCCCGCCGGTGGTGCGCACCACCGACATCTACTGGGGCGCGGTGCCGTTCGTGGTGATCCAGGTGATCATGGTCGGGCTGATCATCGCCTTCCCGGCGCTGGTGACCATCGGCCTCGACCGTCCCATTCACTCGGGCGAGCCGGCGCAGGTGCGGATGCTGGCGCCGCAGGACGACCAAAGCGGCGCCGGAACCGATTCGCAGCCAGAGGATACCGCCGACCTGTTCAAGCAGATGGCGCCCAAGCCCCAGCAGTAGGGCCCGTTCCACCTCATCCTCGGCTCCTCTCCCGCAAGGGGAGAGGAGAATCCAGGCTTCCCGGTAAACTCCTCGCTACTTCTTGTCGCGCATCCGCGCCTGCATGAAGTTCGCCAGCGCACCCTCGGGAAGACCCATCCAGATATCGGAAATCTGCTGGTAGACGTGCAGGGAATCGTAGAGCTTCTTGAAATCCGGATTTTTCGCGGATTCCTCGGCGTACAGCTTCTGTGCCGCCTCGTAGGCAGCCTTCAACACATCGTCCGGATAGCGCTTGAGCTGGGTCCCGTTCTGCACCAGCCGCTGGATGGCCAGCGGGTTCTTGGCGTCGTAGGCGGCCATCATCCGGAGGTTGGCCTCGATGGCGGCGGTCTCGAACGCCGCCTGATAGGGCTTGGGCAACTTCTCCCATTGTTCCTTGTTGACGTAGAAGCTGATCTGCGGGCCGGTCTCCCACCACCCCGGGTAGTAGTAAAACTTGGCGACCTTGTAGAACCCGAGCTTCTCGTCGTCGTAGGGACCGACCCACTCGGCGGCGTCGATCGCGCCCCGCTCCAGCGCCGGATAGATTTCGCCGCCCGGCAGGGCCTGCGGCACCGCGCCCAGCGCCGAAAACACCTCTGCGCCGAAACCCGGAATGCGCATCTTCAGTCCCTTGAGGTCCTCCAGCGACTTGACTTCCTTGCGAAACCAGCCGCCCATCTGGGTGCCCGTGTTGCCGCCGGGGAAGTTGACGACGCTGTATCTGGCGAAGAATTCGCGGGTCAGCGCGAGACCCTCGCCGTAGTAATACCAGCCATTCATCTGCCGGGCGTTCAGACCGAACGGGATGGCGGTATCGATGGAAAACGCCTTGTTCTTGCCGTGGAAGTAGTAACCGCAGGTATGGCAACACTCCACCGTGTTCTGTTGCACGGCGTCCAGTACTCCGAACGGCGGCACGATCTCGCCGCCGGCGAACACCCGAATCTCGAATTTGCCTTCCGTAAGTTCGGCGATTCGTTTGGCCAGCACTTCGGCGCCGCCGTAGATCGTATCCAGGCTCTTGGGGAAACTGGAGGCAATCCGCCATTTGATGGTGGGCAAGGCTTCCGCCCGAACGATGGCGGGAACGGTCGCCGCGCTGGCGGCGGCCAGACCCAGACCAGCTTTCTTGATGAATTCACGACGCTGCATGTGCTCCTTCTCCTGATCGTTTGGTGGTTGTTGGCATGATCGGCGATCCACGGGAATGCCAGGATTCCCACTGGAGATTTACGCATCTCTTAAAATTTATCAGACCTTTGGCGGATTGCATCCTGGCGGGCCAGCGATCGGCAATTCTCTTTCGCTCATGCCGGCAAATGGATGAATCGGAGAATTATCAGGATTCGTAGGAAATGATCGGCACCGTGCTTGAGATTGCACGCCTGCTGCTTTCGCCAGCCAGGGCGGCGCTGGGATCGTTACCCGCCGCAGCCTGTTCACGGATTTTCTGGCGTCCCCCACGGGCCTGCAACGACACGTCGGGATAGCTGCCCAGTCCCAGCAGTTGATCCTTGCCAGCGAACCGACGCCACAGCTTGGGCCCGTTCGGATTGACCAGCGGGAAAAGCCCTTTACCGTCGAAGAGTTTCCAGGATTTGTCGCCGGGCTTGGCAGCCTCGACGGCGGAATTGCTCGGGGGCATGAGGGCACGGGATACGGTGGCGGGAGTCGCACCCCGCGCGATGCCCCGAACTCGGGCATGTATCCAATGGTGTGGGAAGCCCGGCCACGTCTACTGGTAGAAAAAGCCCGTAAAATCGAGGGGTTGGGTAATGCTCGTTAACTTCGCCGGACTGCCTTGGGCACTCGACTGGAGGCTAGGGTCGGAATCGAACCGGCGTCCACGGCTTTGCAGGCCGCTGCATGACCACTCTGCCACCTAGCCCTGTACTGGAAACCCCGGCCGTCAACCTCGCGGGAGATATAAAAAAGCCCCGAAGGTTCGAGGCTTGGGGAATTTGGAGCGGGAAACGAGACTCGAACTCGCGACCCCAACCTTGGCAAGGTTGTGCTCTACCAACTGAGCTATTCCCGCTGCACGAAGGATTGCGATTCTAGCGTAAAAAACCCGTCCGTCAAGCCTTCAGCAATTTTCCGTCCTACCACCTTTCTATCGCCCTCGCTCGGTGATGAGGAACCGATGGGTGGTAAGGTCCTGCAAGGGGGATAGTGACAACCCGGACGCTGGTAGACTATCCTACTTGGACGCTGCGGGAAATGGTCGCCGAACAAGCGAGCGTAACCCGCGGAGTGTTGGGGTGCTTCATAGGGTATGAACAAAATCGAATGGCGGAAATAGCCAGATGGATCGACGCGATACCCGCATGATTTGCTACTGGCCCTACCCCGCTGGTGTGGTGGAATGGTATACACACAGGACTTAAAATCCTGCGGCCTTGACCGGCCTTGTGGGTTCGAGTCCCACCACCAGCACCAAAAATCAGCTAGTTAGCCTTTTCTTCCTTGGCGGCGATGCGATGAATAACGGCCATTTTTGGCCGTTTCTTGTCTCTGAGCGTCCCGTGATTGTCCCCGAGATTGTGAATCTGGGCGCGTTCAGCGAATGATCTACCCGACTGCCAGCGCCAGGATGAAGGTCTACCCGCCCCTCGTTGTCGAGTTCACCCGGGCGAACCGGAACCGGCTGGCGTTCATGAGCTACCCGACGGTCAGCGCCGCGCCGGCCCACTGGCGACGCCGGAAGTCGGGTTCGATCTTGACCACCACGATGATAACGCCGGCCCTGGGGCGCATCGCCGGTCTGCAAGGCGAACGCAAGGCGGTGAAGATCGAACCCGACTTATCCACTTGGCGCGACCTCGCGGAATCTGGCGAGGATGTCGTAGACGTGGGCTACGCTAAGGCCGTAGCGCCGGGCCAGATTGAGGTGGTTGTGGCCGGTGAACTCGCGCCAGATAGCCGCATCGCGTTGGGCGCGTAAAAATTTCTTGCCCTGGTTGATGTAGATCAACCCACCTCCGAACCGAATCCGAATTCCCTCGGCAATGTTCAGGGCCAGATCATCAGCCTGTGCGGCGGGCAAGGTAGCGGCCAGGTTTTTTTACTCAATGACTTACCGGCTAAAGCCGTCCCCACTGCAGAGCGGCCGCCGTGACGAAGCAGGGGCGGGATACGACGCAACCGGCGCGGTGGATTTTGTGTTTGTATTTTATAGGGTTGAACCTCGCGAACACCCAGATTGCCCAAGAATTGGAGTTGGACCCCAGCGATACGCAGCGGATGACCGAGCAGTTACGGGACGAGGTGGTCATACGCCAACCCGAACCGGCCCTGTCGGGGGACGTGGAATGCGACGAGGTTTACGTCATCGCCGGCCACAAGGGACAGCCGGAAGCGGTGCGAAGCGCTGGCCGGCGGGGTCGGCGGCGGCGGTTGAAGGGAGCACGGGGTCGGGGAACCTTGGCAACCGAAAAGCCACCGATTTTCAGCATGATTCAACGGGGTGGCGCGGGGGTCATCCGACTAGCCGCGTCGCTCCAACTCCCCCCGCTCCGCCATCGTCAGCAGCGGCTTGAGCAGATCCAGCGGCACCGGAAAGACTATCGTGGTGTTGTTCTGGATGCCGATGTCGTTGAGCGTTTGCAGATAGCGCAATTGCAAGGCCTGCGGCTGGGAAGCGATGATCTCGGCGGCCTGGCGGATTCGCTCGGCGGCTTGGAATTCGCCCTCGGCGTTGATGATCTTGGCCCGCCGCTCGCGCTCGGCCTCGGCCTGGCGGGCGATGGCGCGGATCATGCTCTCGTCGATATCGACGCGCTTGATTTCCACGTTGGAGACCTTGATCCCCCACACGTCGGTTTCGGCGTCCAGAATGTTCTGGATGTCCCGGTTCAGTTCGTCCCGTCCCGCCAGCATCTCGTCCATTTCGTGCTGGCCCAGCACCGAGCGCAGCGTGGTCTGCGCCAACTGGCTGGTGGCGTTGTAGT
>WBUJ01000272.1 GCA_008933795.1 Candidatus Contendibacter sp.
ACGGGAGTCTGCTCGCACGCGGCGATCTCGGGCAGTTTCGGTTGGAACGGCGGGATCAGCATGACGTCCAGTATAGCCAATGGCACTATCGTTGGCAGCGTCTACCTGCAGTTAATGAGCATTTACTTCAAAGGCTTCCACCGCAATCGGCGGAGTTGCTGAAGGTTGGAGGGTTGACGCGGTGCGGGCTTTACGGCGGGCCGACCACCAATAAATCACCACAACCGCAACGGGTAACCCCAAATAAGGAGCGTTGACTGTCAGGGCGATCCACCCCAGCAGCAGGAACAACCCACCCGGTACGTTGAAAAAATCCTCCATGAGCCGTTTCATTGTTTGATTCTGCCTATTGGCAAGCAAAGGAAAATCCATGTCTTACGACGCTGAAATTAGCCGCAACAATCCGACCTGCTTCCTATTTCTCATCGATCAGTCCGGTTCGATGGACGAAAAAATACCGGCTATCGGCAAGTCCAAGGCTCAGTTCGTGGCGGACGTCCTCAACAAGACTCTGTATCAGCTTACCATCCGTTGCAGCCGGGCCGAGGGGGTACGCAACTACTTCGAAATCGGCGTGCTGGCCTACGGCGACAACATCGTTCGTTCCGGTTTCGGTGGGGAACTCAGTGAAGGCGTGATACACCCGATATCGGCGGTAGCCGACCATCCACTGCGGGTTGAAGAACGCACCAAGACCGTAGACGACGGTGCCGGTGGCTTTATCAAGCAAAGCACCAAGTTCCCGATCTGGTTTGAACCGGTCATGAGCGGCAACACGCCGATGTGTGCGGTGTTCCGCCAAGCGGCCGAGATCCTGGTGGATTGGTGCGACCGTCACCCGGATTCCTATCCGCCGATCATGATCAACGTCACCGACGGGCAGTCCACCGACGGTGACCCGGAACTCATTACCGACCAGGTCAAATTGATCGACACCCAGAACGGTGATTGTCTGGTGTTCAACCTCCATGTCGATACCAGCGACGATGAACCGGTAGTGTTTCCCGTGGCGGAAAGCGTGTTGCCCGACCAGTTCGGCAAGATGCTATTCCGCATGTCCAGCCCGATTCCACCCAATCTCTTGCCCGTCGCTCGCGACTACTATCCCGGCACGGCTGACGGCGCCCGCTTTTTTGCGTACAAGGCTGGGATCGAGGCGATCGTGAATTTCTTCGAGATCGGTACTCGCGCCAGCAACTTACGTTGAGCGGAGTGTAATTAACCATGCGTTTGGACCTGCAGGCCACGGTTGCCAAGCGGTTGGATGAGCCGAACGAGGATGTTTGCGGTACGTTGCCCTTCCGCCACCGCTACGCCCTGAGCGATGGCGCCACCGAATCATTCGCGCCGCGACAGTGGGCGCAGGTAGTGGTCCAGGCGTTTCTGGACCGGCAAGCGGTTGACCGGGACTGGATCTGCCGCGCCAGCGCCCGCTATGCCCGGGGATTTGATCGCGTCAAGATGTCCTGGATCGCCCAGGCGGCGTTTGATCGGGGCAGCTTTGCCACTCTGCTCGGTTTGACATTGGACCCCGGTCGCCGGACGGCTCAGGTGCTGGGGATCGGGGATTCGCTGGCGATACTGGGGGATAGTCGCGGCATACAGGCCAAATTTCCCTACCAGACCGCCATCCAGTTCCGCCAGCGCCCGCTGTTGCTGGCGTCACACCTCGCCAACAACGCCCGCCTGTTGGCCCCTGGCGCAATGGCTCAAGCGACGGTGCAATGGTCGCTACGCGGCTTGCATGACCCGGTGCTGTTGCTCGTGACCGACGCCCTGGGCGCCTGGCTGTTGTCCGACCCGGCGGCCCGGTGGGTGCGGCTGCTCCGGCTGCGGAACCGGGTGCAGCTCGACAGCCTGGTGCGGGCCGAGCGGGCCTGTGGGCGCATGCGCTGCGACGACACCACGTTGTTACGCATTCGTTGAGCGCCAAAGGGGCGCGCGATGGCTCTCCCAGCGGTCGATCAGTTCAACGAAGCGGTACAGAATCCGCAAACGGCGTTCACCGATCCCGTATTGAAGAGCGCGCAGCCTAAAACCAATGCCTATGGCATTCCGCAGGCGCTCGGCGGCAGCTTTGCGCTGACCTATACCTTCACCAGCGCAGCGGGCCATAAATGGGCGGTGCGCTGTTTCCATAAGGCCGTAGCCGGCCTGGGCGAGCGTTATGCGCAGATCAGCCAGACGCTGAACCGGCTAAACAACCGTTATTTCGTCAAGTTCGAGTATCAACCGGAGGGAATCCGGGTCAACAGCGTGGCCTGTCCTATCGTCAAAATGGAGTGGGTGGATGGGAAAACGCTGGGGAGTTACCTCGACCGGAATTACCGCGACAGGGCCAGCCTCCTGACCTTGCGTAACCAGTTCCGGCAACTGGAAGGC